>NZ_BAAGVN010000109.1:0-53634 GCF_054780855.1 Pseudaeromonas pectinilytica | reverse complement strand
CTTGTTTCTGGCCATGATTTAATCCTCCAGAACAGAACCCTTTAAGTGTAGTCCTGAAGGACTGAATCATGGTGGTAATCAGGATTATTTTTATCCTTTCGAGCCACTCACCCAATAACGAGCCGGATAGCCGGCATGGCGCTGAGGTTTCTCATGGCCGGGGTCACTGAGTGTCGGCATCTGCTTGAGCAGTCGCCGAGCATGGCGAGGCGTGATGACACAAGCCGGTTCCCATCGCCTGGCGCCGTGATGTGATGCGCCACCAAAGGCTGTCGCACCACGCTTTCACCCCTAATCACCATGGTTTAAAATGCGGGCCTGTGAATTTTCCTCTGGCTGACAGCGAGATTCGTATGGCTCAGTTTATTTACACCATGAACCGGGTGGGCAAGGTTGTTCCGCCCAAACGACATATCCTGAAAAACATCTCCCTCTCCTTCTTCCCGGGCGCCAAGATCGGCGTACTGGGTCTGAACGGTGCCGGTAAATCCACCCTGCTGCGCATCATGGCCGGCATCGATACCGAGATCGAAGGCGAAGCCCGCCCGCAACCGGGGATCAAGATCGGTTATCTGCCTCAGGAGCCAAAACTGGAGCCAGAGCAAACCGTTCGTGAAGCCGTCGAACAGGCGATGGGCGAACTCAAAAACGCCCTGACCCGTCTGGATGCGGTCTACGCCGCCTATGCCGAGCCGGATGCCGACTTCGACAAGCTGGCCAAAGAGCAGGGCGAGCTGGAAGCTATCATCCAGGCCCACGACGGCCACAACATGGAAAACCAGCTGGAACGCGCGGCCGATGCCCTGCGCCTGCCCGCCTGGGATGCCCAGATCAAACACCTCTCCGGGGGTGAACGTCGCCGGGTCGCTCTGTGCCGGCTATTGCTGGAAAAGCCCGACATGCTGCTGCTGGACGAACCGACCAACCACCTGGATGCCGAATCCGTGGCCTGGCTCGAACGCTTCCTCCACGACTATGAAGGCACAGTCGTCGCCATCACCCACGATCGCTACTTCCTCGACAATGTGGCCGGCTGGATCCTGGAGCTGGACCGCGGCGAGGGTATCCCGTGGGAAGGCAATTACTCCTCCTGGCTGGAACAAAAAGATGCTCGTCTGGCGCAGGAAGCCTCTTCTGAAGCGGCGCGTCGCAAGTCTATCGAGAAGGAACTGGAGTGGGTCCGTCAGAATCCCAAGGGCCGTCAGGCCAAGTCCAAGGCCCGTCTGGCGCGCTTTGAAGAGCTAAACAACAGCGATTACCAGAAGCGCAACGAGACCAACGAGCTGTTCATTCCGCCAGGACCTCGCCTCGGCGACAAGGTGGTGGAAGTCCAGAACCTGCGCAAATCCTATGGTGATCGGGTGCTGATCGATGATCTATCCTTTGCCATTCCCAAGGGCGCCATCGTCGGCATTATCGGCCCCAACGGTGCCGGTAAATCGACTCTGTTCCGTCTGCTCTCCGAGCAGGAACAGGCCGACAGTGGCACCATCACCCTCGGTGATACGGTGCAGTTGGCCTCGGTGGATCAGTTCCGCGACAAGATGGATGGCAAGAAGACGGTGTTCGAAGAGGTGGCCGACGGTCAGGATATCCTGAAGATCGGCAATCTGGAGATCCCGAGTCGCGCCTATATCGGCCGCTTCAACTTCAAGGGCTCGGATCAGCAAAAGCGGGTCGGCGAGCTCTCCGGTGGTGAGCGTGGCCGTCTGCACCTGGCCAAACTGCTGCAAGCCGGTGGCAACGTGCTGTTGCTGGATGAACCGACCAACGATCTGGATATCGAAACCCTGCGCGCCCTGGAAAATGCCCTGCTGGAGTTCCCCGGCTGCGCCATGGTCATCTCCCATGATCGCTGGTTCCTCGACCGCATCGCCACCCATATCCTCGACTATCAGGATGAGGGCAAGATCGAATTCTTCGAAGGCAACTTCACCGAATACGAAGAGTGGAAGAAGAAGACCTACGGTGCCGATGCCGTTCAGCCCCACCGCGCCAAATACAAGCGGATTGCCAAATAACCGCGGATCAACCGGGCAGCCTCCGCGCTGGCCTGACGTTCACCATCACGGGACCTGCGGGTCCCGTGTTGTTTTTACCGAACATCACCTGTGTAGAACGCAAAAAGAACGAAACCAGCACTAAGGCTGGTTCGTCGTCGTGTCCTGCTTCCCTGATCCGGCGATAACCGTCTTTGCCCCCACCCGGCTTGTGGTGCAAGCGGGTCGTTCGGTGGTGCCCCATCTCCGGTAAGAGAGGGGGCGGCCTGCAAGACCGGATGGGTCTGGGCTTGCCACTGGAAGTGAGGAAATAATAGCGAGGATCGGCGGGTGAGTGGTTGCAAAGTTAGTCTTGTTTTCGCACCACATTGGCAGATAAACTCATATCCGGTTATTAATGCGCAATAATTCACCCTTCATATACAAAAGGCGTTATATAGTGCTCAAGCTGGATCGCATCGATCGTAAAATTCTGACCCTGATGCAACAGGATGCTCGCATCAGCAATCTGGAGCTGGCCGAGCAGATCGGCCTCTCGCCTTCCCCCTGCTCGCGCCGAGTCAAGGCGCTGGAAGATGCGGGCCTCATCCTCGGCCATGTCACCCTGCTCAACCCCGAGCGGCTGAACCTGAAACTTACCGCCCACATCCATGTCACAGTAGACAAGCACACGCCTGAACGACTGGACAACTTCAACCAGGCGGTGAGCCAGATGCCGGAGGTGTTGCAGTGCGCGCTGATCACCGGCAACGACGCCGACTACATGCTCACCGTCATGGTGCCAGATATGGAACACTATCAGCGCTTCTTGCTGGACAAGTTAACCCGCATCGACGGGGTGACCGGGGTGCGATCCAGCTTTGTGCTGCGCCAAATCAAGCAGCAGACCGCGCTGCCGCTGGATCATCTGGAATAACCGCCCTTACCGAGAATGGAGACTGATCATGCAACCTGAATATCCTCGCGTCGGGATCGGCGTCATCCTGGTCAATGGTGACGGCCATATCCTGCTGGGCAAGCGCAAAAACAGCCACGCCCCCTACTGGTCCATTCCCGGGGGCCACCTGGAGATGGGGGAGAGCTTCGAAGCCTGCGCCATCCGTGAAGTGGCAGAGGAAACCGGGATCCGCCTGGAAAACGTGCGCTTTGTGGCCGTCAGTAACGATCTGACGACCCATGCCGCCTGTGGCAAGCACTACATCTCCATCGCCCTGCTGGCCGAAGGCGTGACCCAACAGCCGCGGTTGTGCGAACCGGATAAATGTGAGGGTTGGCAGTGGTGTGATCCGGCTGCCCTGCCAGAGCCCCACTTCGAAGCCAGCCGCAGTGCCATTCGGTGCTGGCTAGCCCAGAGACCCTATCTTCCGTAACGGCTTGATGCGCTTCAATATACTCGTTGAAAGTACGCGACGGCTGCAGCCAATAGCATTATGCTCATGCACAAAATTTCATCTTGCTCCCCAGATCCCGGCCCGGAGGCTTCATGCGTAAACTGGCTCTACTTCTTCCTCTGCTATTGAGTGCCTGCGCGCAACCAACCGGCTCCTCAGGCAGCAGCACTGATGCCGCACTCAACGAGCCGACGGTGCAAATGACCCTGGTCGCCACCTCGCTCGCCAACTGGCCCTATGCGTCCCCCGTGACCTTTGCGGTGCCGGACAACTTGCTGTATGGCAAGGAGCAGGGCCGTCCCTGGCTGCCGCTGTTCCAGAGCGCCGCCCGGGATTACCTGACCTCGCAGGGTCTGAAGGAGGCACCTGCCGCAGAAGCCAATGTGCTGGTCGCCATCGGGGTGCTGGGTGAAAAAGAAGATACCGCCGGATTACTGTTCAGCAAGCTGGGCATGGACCCCGGTGTCACGGTCAGCAAGAAAGGGACGGTCGCCCTGGTGCTCAAGGATCGGCAGAGCGATACCAAGCTGTGGAGTGCCGCGTTGCAGGCCAGCAGCGATATGCCGTTGAAGGCCAACGACGTGCGGGACAGAACCGCTCGCACCCTGATCCAGCAGATGATGATGCGGCTCCCCCCGGCGCAATAACCCGCTAACTGCTGACACCACAGGCCCCAACCGGTTCACAATGGTGTCATATTCCGCCGCTATATATACTGGCCTCCCGATCCGTAGGCTGAGCTGATGATGCTCTCGATCTTTATCTGCTTTTTACGGCTGGGCTGTCTGAGCTTTGGCGGCCCGATGGCCCATATCGCCCTGTTCCGCGATGAATTTGTGGTCAAACGCGCCTGGCTAAACGCCGAAACATTCCAGCATCTGCTCGCCATGTGCCAGCTATTACCCGGACCCGCGTCCAGTCAGTTGGGCTTTGCCATCGGCCTGCAACGGGGGGGACTCTCAGGAGCGATCGCCGCGTTTCTCGGCTTCACCCTGCCCTCCTTTATCCTCATGATTGTCTTGGCCCAGGCTCAGGCACTGGTGAGTGATCAGCCGCTCTTCCTGATCCTGGGTCACTGGCTCAAGCTGTTTGCCGTCTGTATCGTGCTGGATGCCGTGGTCAGCCTGTTTCGTCAATTCTGTCGTGAACCCCAACATCGCCTGATTGCCCTGTTCACCGCTTTGTTGCTGGTATTCATGCCCAGCAATGCCCTGCAGTTAGTGCTGTTAGCGCTCGCAGGCGTTGTGGGTTACGGGTGGTCCGCAGTCCATGCCGCCGCGCCACCGCCTGAACCTCTCCCCTCCCCAGCCAGCACCGATGGCACGGTCCGGATCCACCGTTGGTCCCTGATCCTGTTTCTGTTGCTGTTTGCGGGCAGCCTACTGGATAGCGGAACCGGATACCTGTCGCTCTTTGCCCTGCACTATCAAGCCGGCAGCCTGGTCTTTGGCGGTGGTCATGTGGTGCTGCCCCTGCTGCAACAAGGGGTTGCCGACCGTCTCACCCCCGATCAGTTTCTCAACGGCTATGCCGCCGCCCAAATCATGCCCGGCCCCATGTTTACCCTGGCCAGCTATCTGGGGGCCATGCTGGTTCCCTCAGCCCCCTGGGCGGGTGGCGCCGTGGCAACGCTCGCCATCTTCTTACCTGGCTTCTTGCTGGTATTAGCCATTCTCCCGGTGTGGCAGCAATTGCAGACCCAGCCTCGTCTTCGCGCCGCCATCAGTGCCATCAATGCCAGCGTAGTCGGGCTGCTCGTCGCCACCCTGTACCACCCACTGTTGACCAGCGCCATCACCCAGGTCACCGATCTGCTGTGGCCGCTGCTCGCCTGGTTGGCCTGGCGACGTTATCGACTGCCAATCTGGGTGCTGGTGAGCCTGTTTCTAGCCGCCGCCTTGATAGATAATGCGCGGCTGTGAATTGGAACAACAGACAAGGCATGGCATGACCCTGACGCATTGGCAAAACCAACTGGAATCCTGGCTCGATCAACACCACACCATGGACGATGGGGCCCACGATATCGCCCACTTCCGGCGCGTGTGGAAAACCGCTCAGCAGCTGAACCAGGCCGAAGGCCAGCAGGCTGACGAGCTGGTTCTTCTGGCGGCCGCCTATTTACACGACATCATCAGCCTGCCCAAGGACCATCCCGAGCGCCACCTGAGCTCCCGACTCGCAGCCCGGGAAGCCGTCTTCATCCTGAACGAGCTGGGGTTTCCTGCAGAGTTAATCCCGGCCACCTGCCACGCCATCGAGGCGCATAGTTTTTCTGCGGCACTGCCCGCCGAAACCCTGGAGGCCAAGCTGCTGCAGGATGCCGATCGGATGGAAGCCCTGGGAGCCATCGGCTTGGCACGGGTGTTCTACACCTCGGGGCGCATGCAAAGAGCCATGTTCGACCCGTTCGATCCGCTGGCTCGCCATCGCCCACTGGACGATCTGGCCTATGCCCTGGATCACTTCTTTGTCAAGCTCTACAAGGTCGCCGACAGCATGCAAACCAGTGCCGGACGCGCCATGGCACTCCAACGTCGCCACGTGCTGGAGCGCTATGTCGAGGATCTGCTGCAAGAGCTCTGAGCCACAAAGCGCTAGTCGATTGAATATCTCTGTCAATTAGCGTTTCTGACAGGTCGGAAGCAATCGCGAAAGTCTATAGTTGCGTAAAGCCATCAGCTCCACTGTGGGCCATGCCAGCATGGCCCTCACTGCCTTCCAAGGAGTGCATGATGATACGCACCGTCTGGCTCAGCCTGGTTTTCATGCTTGTCACTCCGTCACTGCGGGCTCTTGAGCTGGTGATCTACAACTGGCCGTATTACCTGGCACCGGAAGTGAAGAGCCTGTTTACCCAAGAAACCGGCATCACCATCAAAGAGCTCTACTACGACAGCGATGAAGCCCGCAATCGGCTGTTACTCTCCGAGCATCCCCCGGTTCTCGATATTGCCATCGTCGACTATTTCACCCTGAAAAATAACTCCTGGGCTTCACTCTTTGTGAACAAACCAGCCGGTGGCTACCACAACGAGTCGCATATTGACTCCCGCTATATAGCGGCCTGTGGCCAGCATGCCGCCCCCTATTTCTGGGGCTCGGTCGGGATCGCCTATCGCGCCAGCAAAGTGAAACAGCCCATTACCCAATGGCGCGATCTGTTAACTCCAGCCCCGGAGCTGAGCGGACACATCATCATGATCGATGATGCGATCGACTTGGTCTCGATTGCGCTAAAAACCTTGGGCTACTCGATCAATACCGATACCCAAAGCGAGTTGCAGCAGGCCTTTAAACTGCTCAAAGCACAAAAACCTCATGTTCTGGCGTATGCACTCTCCTTGGCCGCGATTCAGGATCCAGAACTCAGCCCCCAGGTGTACGCCACCGTGACCTACAGCGGTGATTTTTACTCCCTGCAATCCATGTCTGAATTTCAAGACTGGCGCTACGTTGCCCCCACGGAAGGTTCGCCGTTATGGATCGACTGTCTGGCAATCAGTAAAACCAGCCCACATCCAGCAGAGGCCGCCCTTTTGGTCGATTTTCTGATGCGGCCGGACGTCGCACGGCTCAATGGTGAACGGTTAGGCTTTACCCCCACGCTGCATGACAGCGAGATATCTAACAAAATCAAACAAGATAGTGTGGCCTACCCAAGCGGAACACATCTTCAGGCCTCTGAATACTACACTGACAAAATCAGTAGCGACCGGATCCGTAACGCCATCTACTTTTCGGTGTTGAAATGAAGAAAATTCGCAGCAAACTCAGTCTGGCTCTTCTTCCCGTAGTGGTATTTCCGCTGCTGGCACTCGGGCTGCACAGCATGTTCCTGCTGGAGCGCCTTAGTCAGGAAAATAGTGCTGTCCAGTTCAAATTATTATTGCGCAACAGCCAAGCATTCTTAAATGCGAGCATTAAAACCAACCATGCTAATCTTGCCTTCTTGCCACAAACTTCAGCCGTAAACCGCTATATCAGCGCAGAAAATATAGAAGATAAAAACTCGCACCTCGGACCCATGGTGCAACTGTTATTTCACCAGATGATGAAGAGCAATCCCGGCATCTTACAAATTGTATTAGTCAATAATAAGCAGGAGGAGGAGTTGCAGGCCGGCGATGGCATTGATCCATTCAGTCCTATCAGCCCAACCAACAAGGCAGTGCTGAAGCTGATGCAAAGCCAGGCGGAAAAGAGCTATGTCGACTTCATTTATTCACCAGAGCTGTCACAGTTTGTATTTAAACAGGTCATCAGCTTTAGCAATAACAATCCCGAGCTAAAGGCATACAACTACCAGCCAGAGCCAAACACACTGATTTTAACCTATTCATTATCTCCGCTATTGGATTACATCAAGGCGCAAGAAAAAATCAGCGGTTATCAATTATTGCTTATCGATAGAATTCAAGAAAAAACCTTGGATGCCCGCTATAAAAATATGCCAATAGAGAATATAAAAAACAGTTCAGAAGTGAACCTGAATGACACCTCCTTTTATATTGAAAAAGCCAACCTGACGGACGGAATGGCCCTGATTGCCATGATCCCCAAAGCCATAGTCACGGCACCCATCGACAGTATTCGCTGGGCATTGATCATTTGGCTAGTGTTGAGCATGACCGTATTATTATTTCTTTGCAGTTGGATTCTTGGTCGCGTAATTGTTCATCCGATGGAAAAATTGCGCCGCTTGATGCATCAAGTCGCCAAACAAGAAATTCGGCATATACCATTACTGCCACCCGATGATGAAATGGTAGAACTGCGCAATCAATTCTCTTTAATGCTCTCCCGGCTGGAAGCCTCTCAGCTGGAGTTGGAGCATTCTGCATTTATGGATCCGGTCACCGGCCTGAATAATCGAGGCGCATTCCTACAATATTTGCAAAAGCGAGTCTTTCAGGCCAAGCAGGAAGGTAGTAGCTTCTTCATGGCACAAGTAAAAATGCATAACCTCAGTGGCATTAATAACACTTTCGGCTCGCGCACTGGCGACCAGGCATTGCAATTAATCGCACAGGTATTAATGGGATTACTGAAAAAATATCGTTTGTATGATAATGCCAAAGTTAGCCTTGCCCGTATCGGTTCGGATGAATTTGCCTTTATTATACCGCCGCCCCAGAAAGACAACCAACCCAGTGCCGCCCAGCTGTGTGAGCAATTAGCACGGCGCATGAAAACCCCGATGATGGTTGGCAATTATGAATTAAAGCTGAGATTCAGTGCCGGTATTATCAGCTATCCAGAAGCCGGAAGCCGAGTGGAGGAGTTAATGCAGTCGGCAAATCAGGCGAGACATGAAGCTAGCCGCTATACCGGCAACTATTGGTATCTTCTCGATGGCATGATCGCCGCCAAGCTGCGCGAAGATAAATGGCTGGAATCAGAGTTAAGTTCGGCCATTCAACTGCAACAACTACGGGTAGTCTTTCAACCACAGTACTCATTAATCACCAAGAAAATAATAGGAGCCGAGGTGTTATTACGCTGGCACCATCCGGAATTTGGCATGGTTCCACCGGACCGATTTATCCCTATTGCCGAGCACTCTTCACAAATTCTGGATATTGATTTATGGGTGCTGAATCAGGCTTGCCAGTGCTTGGCTAAATTGCAGGAGCTTGGCTTTACCGAGTTTCATTTAGCTGTCAATGCCTCCGCCACCGAACTCTCCAACCCTAATTACCCGAAGGAGGTCTCTCGCCTCTTAAAACACTATAATTTGTCACCTGCGCTCTTCGGCATCGAAATTACAGAAACAGCGTTAGTCGAGCTGGATGATGTCGCGAGAAACATGGTCAAAACACTCAAGGAAATAGGTGTCGAGATCGCCCTAGATGATTTTGGAACCGGATATACGTCCTTAAATCACCTAGCTGCACTGCCTCTGGATATTCTAAAAATTGATAAAAGCTACACCGATCAATTATTGGAAAACCCGAAGCTGGTTGACTCAATTATTCAGCTGGCCGAGGCGTTTAATCTCCAGGTCATCGCGGAGGGCGTCGAAACCCAGGCGCAACTGCAGGAGCTGATCAAGAAGGGGTGTCACATGGCACAGGGTTATCTGTTATCTCGCCCCATCACGCAAGATGCCCTGCTCACCCTACTGGATGAGTCTCCCGATTTTGAGCAGTGGGAGACCCATACCGATGTCAACACAGAGTCCCACGGTCTGATGACGCAGAGCCGCTACCCGGAACGATCCGGACTCTAGAATCCGGCACTCAAAGCTCTGGCATTGGCGCTGGATGATCAGGCACCAGCGCTAATGCATCGAGCAGCACCCGGATATCCGCACCCCGTTTACCCGCATTCTCGCTCAGATGACGTCGCCAGGAGCGCGCACCGACCACCCCTTGAAATAAACCCAACATATGGCGGGTGATATGGGATAACTGATTGCCGCTCGCCAGCTCGGCCTCGATATATGGCACCATCTGCTGCACCACCTGGTGCCGCGATAGCGAAGGCCGGCTGGTATCACCAAACACCTGCTCATCCACACTCATCATCAGATAAGGGTTCTGGTACGCCTCGCGCCCCAACATGACACCATCCACATACTGCAGATGGGACTGAACCTCGGCCATGCTCTTGATGCCCCCATTGAGCGAAATGGTCAAATGCGGGTAATCCTGCTTGAGCTGGTAGACCCGCGGGTAATCCAGCGGCGGAATTTCTCGATTCTCTTTGGGACTCAAACCACTGAGCCATGCTTTGCGCGCATGCACGATGAAGGTATCGCAACCGGCCGCACTGACCCGATCGATGAACTGGCACAAGAACTCATAAGAATCCTGATCGTCGATACCAATCCGCGTCTTGACCGTGACCGGAATCGTAACTTCTCCCCGCATCGCCGCCACACAGTCGGCGACCAGATCTGCCGAGGCCATCAGACAGGCGCCAAATCGGCCGTTTTGTACGCGATCCGACGGGCAGCCCACATTCAGATTAATTTCATCGTAGCCACGGGACTGGGCCAGGGCTGCACAGCGCGCCAACTCTTCCGGCTCGCTGCCTCCCAGTTGCAAGGCCAGCGGATGTTCGGCCTCGTTATAAGCCAGATAATCACCACGCCCTTTGAGGATGGCCCCCGTCGTCACCATTTCGGTATACAACAACGCATGCTGACTCATGAGGCGTAAAAAATAACGACAATGGCGATCCGTCCAATCCAGCATCGGGGCCACAGAAAAACGCAGTGCGGGCAGATTCATATTCTCTCTTGTCAAATAGGTGGAATGCGGACCTTGGAAAAGGGGGATTCTACCTGCTGCACCCGACACGGCAAAGCATTGGGATCGCCCCATGATCGCGGATACGCCTGCCAAGTTTTCCGCCATTTGGCTATTTCGCAGGATGAATATTGTCACGCTTTGCCTAGATGCTATATGTTAAACTTTAACGAGAATTGAGATCGTCCACCGGGCAAACGTTAATCCCCCTGCGGAATCTATGTTGCAAAGGTCAAGATCCGACCGCCAGAGCCCTCCAACCAAGATTCGATGTTGCGGTTGGGTTACCACTGAGGATAAAAATGCGTGCCGAATTCGTTAACCCTTTTTTAGTGTCGTTGCTACACGTCATCAGCACCATGGCGCAACTTGATTTGAAAGCCGGGGCGCCGCGTAAAAAAAATGATGAGTTAGCCCGAGGCGATGTTTCCGGTTTGATTGGAATGGTTGGGCCGCAAACCCGAGGTTCATTTTCTATTACTTTCGACAAGGGTTTGGCTCTGGAAATCATGCGTCGCATGCTGGGCGAGGCTCCAGAAACCATCAACGAAGAAGTCACCGACATGGTGGGTGAAATCACCAACATGGTCACAGGCGGCGCCAAGCGTATGCTGGCTGAGAAGGGCTATGACTTCAACATGGCCAGCCCTGTGGTTGTCTCAGGTCCCAGTCATACCATTTCTCATAAAACCGATAGCACCAAGCTGCTCATGCCGTTTGAAAGTGAATATGGCCGGGCCACGATCGAAATTTGTTTTGAGTAACACCTATCGGGACGGACTCCCGACACACTGGTATTTGATGATAAACAAGGCATGGAGCGACCGTGGGTAAACTTATCAAGTGGGGATTCGTGGCATTGATTGGTTGTCTCATCGTCTCCCAAATCAATATCCAGACCTCCATCTACAAGAAGCAGGATAATAGCGTCGAGATCATTTTCCCGCAGTGGCAACTGGAAAAGCCCTGGTTCTACTTCTACTGGACTCCCGGCACCTTACGCTTCAAACAGCCGCCCAAAGAAGATCAGGACGACAATCTCTAGACGGCTCTCATCTGGACGACTCCCATAGAAAAGGCGCGAATCATTCGCGCCTTTTCACTCTGGTCCAGACTCACATCCACCAGCGCGGTGCTAAATAAAATCGAGACTGACCCGCGAGGTCAGCTTGAGCACCAGCTCATAGGGGATGGTCCCCACCTGCTCGGCCACTCGCTCGACCGGCAATCCCTCGCCCCACAGGATGACCTCGTCTCCCACCACGTCCGTCGCATCCGGACCTAAATCAACCGTCATCATATCCATGGAGACCCGGCCCGCGATGGGCACCAGACGACCATTGACCAGCACGGGTGTCCCGTTCGGTGCCATTCTTGGGTAGCCATCGCCGTATCCCATCGCCACCACACCTAGGCGCGTATCGCGCTCCGCCGTCCAGTTGGCACTGTAACCGACACTTTCCCCGGCTTTGGCATCCCGTACCGCGATCAGATTACTTTTCAGGGTCATGACCGGTTGCAGGCCATGATCCGCGCCGATCCGATCCGGAAAGGGCGAGATCCCGTAGAGCATGATCCCCGGCCGAATCCAATCCGCATGGGCATCTTTCCACGCCAACACAGCCGCTGAATTGGCCAGCGCACACTCTCCCGGATGGTTGTTCGCCAACCGGTTAAACAGATCGATCTGTTCCCGGGTCGCCGGATTGTCCAACTCATCGGCACAGCTGAAATGGGTCATCAAATTGAAGGGCTGCACCACGTTTTTACACAGCGCCAAGCGGTCATAAAACGCAGGAACCTCTTCTGGGCGAACCCCTAAGCGGTGCATGCCCGTATCAAGCTTCATCCAGGCGCGGATCGGTTGTGGCAGATCAGCCCGCTCCAGCGCCTCCAGTTGTTCCCAGGAGTGCACGGCGGTCTGCAGATTGTTGGCGGCTAACACCGGCAGATCATCGGCACTGAAAAAACCCTCCAGCATGATCACCGGTTTGACGATGCCACCGCTGCGTAGGGTCAATGCCTCTTCAATCCGCGCGACCGCGTAGGCATCGGCATCGTGCAGGGTTCGGGCAACGGTCAGCAGATCGTGTCCATAGGCGTTGGCTTTCACCACGGCGACCACTTTGGCACCAGGTGCCTGGGCACGCACCACCTTCAGATTGTGCTTGAGGGCTTGGGTGTTGATCTGCGCCGTTACTGCTTGCATGACTTGTCCTTAGTAATCGTCGTCGTAAGCGGGGCCGGCATAATTATCGAAACGAGAATACTGCCCCTGAAACGTCAAACGCACCCGACCAATCGGGCCATTCCGTTGCTTACCGATAATAATTTCGGCAACCCCTTTATCGGGGCTGTCATCGTGATAAACCTCATCGCGGTAAATAAACATGATGAGATCGGCATCCTGCTCGATGGAGCCCGATTCCCGCAGATCCGAGTTGACAGGCCGCTTATCCGCCCGTTGCTCCAGGCTCCGGTTCAGCTGGGAAAGGGCAATCACCGGGACTTGCAGCTCTTTGGCCAGAGCCTTCAATGAACGGGAAATTTCCGCAATTTCCAACGTCCGGTTTTCACTCAAGGAAGGCACGCGCATCAGTTGCAAATAATCGATCATCACCAGACTGATACCGCCATGCTCGCGGGCAATGCGCCGGGTCCGGGAACGGAGTTCAGTTGGGGTCAATCCGGAGGCATCATCGATGTACATTTTGCCCTTTTCCAGCAACATGCCCATGGTGGAAGAGAGTCGCCCCCAATCATCATCATCCAGCTGCCCGGTCCGGACCCGGGTCTGTTCGATGCGCCCCAAGGAGGCGAGCATCCGCATGATGATCTGTTCGGAAGGCATTTCCAGCGAGAAGATCACCGCAGGCTTATCCTGGGTCAGTGCGGCATGTTCCACCAGATTCATGGCAAAGGTGGTTTTCCCCATTGAGGGTCGAGCCGCCACTATGATGAGATCCGAGGGCTGGAAACCCGAGGTCATCTTGTCCAGATCCGAGTAGCCAGACGAGACACCGGTGACCCCGTTATGCGGTTTCCGGAACAGCTCTTCAATCTTGTCGACCGTCTTCTCCAGCACCACCTTCAGCGGTTGCGGGCCATCACTGGCACTGCTGCGGGACTCAGCGATCTTGAAGACTTTGCTCTCGGCCTCATCCAGCAACTCACCGGCATTGCGGCCCTGAGGATCAAAACCGGATTCGACGATATCATTCGCCACCGAGATCATCTCACGCACCACAGCCCGTTCTCGGACTATTTCGGCGTAGGCACTGATATTGGCCGCACTGGGGGTGTTTTTCGCAATTTCGACCAGATAGGCAAAGCCGCCGACGTCATCAATCTGCTCATGTCGCTCCAACTCTTCCTGCAGCGTGATGAGATCGATCGGTTGCCCTTGTTCGGACAAGCGGGTCATGGCGGAGAAAATCATGCGGTGCGGACGACTGTAGAAGTCATGGGCCGACACCCGCTCCGCCACCCGGTCCCAGGCTTCATTGTCCAGCATCAGACCGCCCAGTACGGATTGCTCAGCCTCGAACGAATGAGGCGGCATCTTGAGCTGTTCGAGTCGCGGATCTTTCTTGCTGGAGGAGGAAGGCTGCGCCATTACGACTAACACCGAATCTGGAGAGGGCAGCCATTATCGGCCTTTTTCGCAGCTTCGAAAAGTCCTGTGCCGATTCGATTGCCGAAAACTCTCCCTCAGCGCTGCCGTCACCCAAGACCGCAGGAGTGCAGATGCTCGTCGCCGATTTTTTCGTTGCTAAAATCGCGTCGTCCTATGCGCAAGGATGTTATTCACCATGGCATACGCCGAATCATCTCGAAATGTGGAAAAAGGTAGGAATCAACACCTTCCCCAACAAGGGCAGACAGTGCAACGTCATCTTAATCGAAAAAACCGAACAGGAGGCCATGGACAAACAGAATTGACAGCGGAGCTACGCTCCGTAGCATGGGTAACGTCATTCCAACCCACAGGGCAAATTCGATGAAAAAATTATGGACCTTCTTCGGTGTGTTTTTAGTGAGCCTGACGCTCGCACTGACTGCCGCAGATGCCAATGCCGCCAAGTTCGGAGGCAAGCGCTCTTTTGGCAAGAGTTATCGCACCGCCCCGGCTCCACAGGCTCAACCAGTGAATACCGCCAAACCAGGGGTGAACCAACCCGCGGCCGGCGCCGCTAAAAAAGGGATGCTGGGCGGTTTAATGGGTGGCCTATTAGCGGGTGGTCTGCTGGCCTGGATGTTCGGTAGCGGAGCCTTTGAAGGGCTGCAAATCATGGACATGCTGATCATGGCCGGCGTTGCCTTCTTGGCCTTCAAGCTATTCCGCAGCATGAGCCAGGCAAAAAATGGGGCTATGGCCCGACAACCAGCCGCCGCGTATTCGCCTGCAGGCTCGGTGCCACCGACCCCATCGCCAGCATTTAATCGCGATGCTGATAGTGCGGCCCCGCAAGCCAGCACCGGCGTTAACAACGATGTGCCGTTTAATCTGCCCGCTGGTTTTGATTTGCAGCAGTTCCTCAATGGCGCTCGGGATCACTATCGCACCTTGCAAGAGGCCTGGAATCGTAACGACTTCAGCAAGATCCAGGAGTACGTCACGCCAGAACTCTACAATGGCCTAGTTGAGGAGCGGAAGAATTATGCGGGTGAGCAACACACTGACGTGATGTTTGTCGATGCCGAACTGGTTCGTGCCGAGCACAATCCAAATCTGGCGCAAATCAGTGTCCAGTTCAAAGGCCGCTATCGCGATGCGGTCGAAGGCATTGAAGAAGATATCGCCGAAGTCTGGCATCTGGAGCGGGATCTGCGCACCGCCAACGCTCCCTGGCTCATCGTCGGTATCGAGCAATAATTCTAATGCTACTCCGCGCCAGTACATCGGCGCACAGATAAGACAGAGGCGGCCTAAGCCGCCTCTGCTTTTATGCCTCTCATCGCTATTTTAACAGCGCCAACAAGACACCGGCCGCCACGGCTGAACCCAGAACGCCCGCCACATTCGGACCCATGGCATGCATCAATAAGAAGTTATGGGGATCCACCTCCTGCCCTACCTTATTCGAAACCCGCGCCGCCATCGGGACAGCCGAAACCCCGGCCGAGCCGATAAGTGGATTGATTTTATCCTGACAGACGCAGTTCATCAGCTTGGCCATCAGAACACCCGCTGCCGTCCCCATCGCAAAGGCCAGGGCTCCCAGCACCAGAATACCGAGAGTTTGCAGGTTCAGAAACTTATCCGCAGAGAGTTTAGAGCCGACGCCAAGTCCCAAAAAAATAGTGACGATATTGATGAGTTCATTCTGTACCGTATGAGATAACCGCTCCACCACACCGGACTCACGAAACAGATTGCCCAGACAAAACATACCAATCAAGGGCGAAGCGGCAGGCAAAAACAGGACACACAGTCCAAGCACCAGCATCGGGAACAGGATCTTCTCCCGCTTACTCACCACCCGGAGTTGTACCATGCGGATTTTACGCTCTTCCACATTGGTCAGAGCCCGCATAATCGGCGGCTGAATGATGGGTACCAGTGCCATATAGGAATAAGCGGCGACCGCAATAGCGCCAAGTAGATCCGGAGCCAGGCGACTGGTCAGAAAAATCGCGGTTGGGCCATCCGCACCACCGATAATGGCGATGGAGGCCGCCTCCTTGAGGGTGAAGGCAAAGCCCGGTAACTCATTCAAGGCGACAGCACCCAACAGAGTGGCGAAGATGCCGAACTGCGCAGCCGCCCCCAGCAACAGAGTTTTCGGGTTGGCAATCAGAGCACCAAAGTCGGTCAAGGCGCCGACACCGAGAAAAATCAGGAGTGGGAAAACGCCGGAGGCAATACCGACCTCATAGATGTAATAGAGCAATCCACCGGGCTCATTGAATCCACCATTGGGGATGTTGGCCAGAATGGCACCAAAGCCTATGGGTAATAACAACAAAGGCTCGAACTGGCGCACTATTGCCAGATAAAGCAAGAGACAGCCCACGGCTATCATCACCAGCTGCTGCCACTGGAAATTAGCGAGTCCCGTGTCTTGCCACAAGATCAATAAGCCATCCATCTCCCCCCCCTTATCGCCCTGCTAGCGGCGAGTTGACTCCAACGGCATAAACCCGGCCAGCGTGGCACCCTGCGCAATCAAATCGCCCGGCTGCACATGGTAGCGGTGCAAGATCCCGGCACAAGGAACCCGGATCTCGGCCTCCATCTTCATGGCCTCCATCACCAGCAGCACAGCGCCTTCCTGCAACGTTTGCCCGGGTTCCGCAATCAGTTTGACAATGGTGCCGGCTAACGGAGCCGGGAAAGGAGTCTCTGCGTTCGCAGATACTGGTTGGGGGGCTGAAAGCTTATCCAAAGGAATAGCTTGTACGGCCAGCAACGCCCCCTCTGGTGCTACGTCAACGCGGTACAGGACTCCATCCACACGAACGTCGTAACGTGCCGCAGTGGCTGCTGCAGACGCCGGAGCCGTGTTTACTGGTACTGGCGCTATCGATGGTTCAGGTTTATTGACGCATCCGGGCATAGGTTCAAAAAAAGATGGATCATCGCGATGGCGGAAGAACTTAACAGCTACCTGAGGGAATAGCGCATAGGTTAAACGGTCATCCTCATTCAGGCTCGTCGCCTCAATACCGGCTTTTTCTGCCTCCCGTAATAATTCAGCGCCCAATCGTTCCCACTCCGGCGGTAAGAGATCCGCAGGACGACAGGTTATCGGCTCGGCTCCCTGCAGAACTCTCGCCTGCAGCACAGCATTGAGAGGTGCTGGCGCAGCACCATACTCGCCTTTCAGAATGGCAGCCGTTTCCTTGGTAATGGTTTTATAACGCTCTCCGGCCAGCACATTCAGCACCGCCTGAGTGCCCACGATCTGCGACGTTGGCGTCACCAGAGGTATGTATCCCAAGTCGGCTCGGACTCTGGGGATCTCGGCTAGCACCTCATCTAGACGATTGGCAGCCCCCTGCTCTTTCAGCTGGGCCTCCATATTGGTTAACATGCCCCCAGGCACTTGTGCCAGCAGGATCCGGGAATCGACACCACGCATGGCACCTTCAAATTGCGCATATTTTTTACGGATATCGCGGAAATAGGTGGCGATCTCTTCCAGTAAGGTCAAATCCAGCCCGGTGGCATAGGGACTTCCCTCAACCATGGCCACCACGGTTTCAGTGGGCGAATGGCCATAGGTCATACTCATGGTTGAGATAGCGGTATCCAGAATATCCACACCTGCATCAATGGCCTTCATATGGGTTGGCAGACTCAGACCCGTAGTGGCGTGACAATGTAGTGCCAGCGGCAAATCAACCTCCGCCTTGATAGCCCGGATCAGCGTCTCTGCCTCGAAAGGCTTCAAGAGTCCCGCCATATCCTTGATGCACAGGGAGTGACACCCCAAGTCTTGCAATCTCTTGGCAAGATCGACCCAGTCCTGCATCTGGTGCACCGGGCTTGTGGTGTAGCAGAGCGTACCTTGGGCATGAGCACCGACCTCGAGGGTAGCCTGTACCGCACACTGCAGATTCCGTACATCGTTCATCGCATCAAAGATACGAAACACATCCATACCATTGTGATGGGCCCGCTCCACAAAATGGCGCACCAAGTCATCTGCATAATGGCGGTAACCCAGTAGGTTCTGCCCCCGCAACAACATCTGCTGAGGAGTCTTCGGCATTAATTTTTTGAGCTCGCGCAGGCGAATCCAGGGATCCTCTCCCAGATAGCGGATGCAAGAATCGAAGGTTGCACCACCCCATGATTCGATGGACCAGAAACCAACCTGATCCAGCTTACCGGCAATTGGTAGCATATCGGCAAGCCGCAATCGGGTTGCCAGGAGCGACTGGTGGGCATCTCGAAGCACAACTTCGGTAATCGCTAGTGGTTTCTTCATGATTGATGCTCCGGGTGGTCGGTGGCTGAATGCTGGGTCTGATGACGATGAATAGCGGCGCTGATGGCCGCCACAATAGCGGGAGAAGGCGAATCGGCCAGGAGCGGTTCTCCCAACGTCATGGAGGTTGGTGGTTCGCGCGGGGTCTCGCGCGCTACCCAACCCAGCGCCTTAATCGCCAGTACCATGATCCCGAGCAACAGATAGACAAAGCCCATCCCCAGCACCAGCAGCTTGAAAGCCTCAACCATCATTCCCGATCCTGTTGTCATCATTTCCTCCCAAATGCCGCACGGACGGCATAGGACTCGATATCCACTACTGAAATCTAGTTGATGAGCATGGGAAAAAGCGGGCGATCTTCACAGAGAGAAAAAGAGTAAGCAGAATGCATAGTTAAAACAGGAGATAAAAAAACGGGCCCTCGCTAGAGGGCCCGTTTTTAAAAGATGGTGCATCCGAGAGGATTCGAACCTCTGACCACTCGGTTCGTAGCCGAGTACTCTATCCAGCTGAGCTACGGATGCAAGAGTGTGAAACTGTGTAACTTATATAGAAAATGGTGCATCCGAGAGGATTCGAACCTCTGACCACTCGGTTCGTAGCCGAGTACTCTATCCAGCTGAGCTACGGATGCATGAGTAAGGTAAACAAAAATGGTGCATCCGAGAGGATTCGAACCTCTGACCACTCGGTTCGTAGCCGAGTACTCTATCCAGCTGAGCTACGGATGCACTATGCAATGGCGGTGAGGGAGGGATTCGAACCCTCGATGCGGCTTTTGACCGCATGCTCCCTTAGCAGGGGAGTGCCTTCAGCCTCTCGGCCACCTCACCGTTGCGGGTGCAGATATTACTGTGCGGGGAAAATATGTCAAACCTTTTTTCCCCACAACTCTCTGTTCGCACAGCAATTAGGCAGATTGAGCATGAGTTATGCTAGGAGAGGAAAAAACGACCTAAGACCAACCATCAACATGGTACTAAAACAAAGGCGGCCCAGTGGCCGCCTTTTGTATCAGTAATTACCTTCTGCGCCGGTATCATCGCCTTTCTCGGCTTGAATACGCATATAAATTTCTTCGCGATGAACGGATACTTCTTTTGGCGCATTCACACCAATCCGAACCTGATTACCTTTCACGCCCAGAACAGTCACCGTTACGTCGTCACCAATCATCAGGGTTTCACCCACACGACGTGTCAAAATCAGCATTCAGTTGCTCCTTGGTTCCCATGGAACAGATTATTGAATAGTCATTATCTCTGATAATGCAGAAAAAAATAAGCTCTATCTAGCACCGCATCTCATCAGTCACCAGCTCCAGTCCAATAAAGGCCTGCTGTAATGCCTGGACCGCAGATTCAACATCCACCTCTGCGATCAGCACAGAGATAGTCTGCTCAGACGTTGTAACCGAATCAACTCGAATATTCGGTACCGCCAACGCAGTAAGCGCGACATCCATGATACCGGGTTGCAGCCAAAGAGCAGGTCCACTCATCGAAAGTCTGGCAATTGTCTGGTTCGTCTGAATATGCGCATCCCCCCACCTTGGCACCAGTTGTTCGAGTATAGTCAGCGCTGACTGATAGTCATCCTGATGAACCATAAAGCTGAAACTCGCTCTGCCATCATCCTGAGCATTCAGCGCCATGGCATCCACACCGATCCGAGCCTCGACCAGGGGATGCAGAATCAAAGCCGTTGTTTCCGGACTATTCGGCACCCCAGAGAGAACAAACTGGCACTCATCACGCACGACAGCAAGCGTGGATAAAACAGGCATAGATTTAGATTCGAGGACATCGGACATCAGGAACTCTTGGATAATACCAATAGATGGAGTAGCAGTTGCAGGGGCGTTGATCCGGGCTAGTGACGCACAGATCGTCCCATGAGATATAGAGAGTTAACCAGATGATTGAGGGGCTTCCGCAGAAGCCCCTCTACACCTAGAAGCGTTACAGGCGCTCTTCCAACCAGGGGATCACACGTTCCAGTGCAGCAGGTAAAGCTTGGGGCTCGGTACCACCAGCTTGCGCCATATCGGCACGGCCACCGCCCTTACCCCCGACTTGCTGCGCAACCAGATTGACCAAGTCTCCGGCTTTCACCTTGCTGGTCAAATCATGGGTCACCCCGGCAATCAAACTGACTTTGCCGTCCGCAACGGTGGCCAGCAGCAAGACACCGGATTGCAGGCGGTTCTTCAGTTCATCCAGAGTGGTACGCAGGCTCTTGGGATCGACACCTTCCAACTCGGCAACCAGGACTTTCTGCCCATTGATTTGCACCACCTGGGTCAGCAGGTTAGCTCCCGCGTGTGCCGCCAGCTTGGCCTTGAGTTGTTCCAGCTCCCGCTCCAGAGAACGGGTGCGGTCCATCACCTGGCGCACTTTGGCGGCAATGGAGAATTGATCGCCCTTGACCAGGGAGGCAGTCTCATCGATCTGCTCGCCTAACTGGTGCAAGTAGTCGATCGCGACCTGTCCGGCTACGGCTTCAATCCGGCGAATACCGGCGGCCACACCACTTTCGGCGATGATCTTGAAGAAACCAATATCCCCGGTGCGAGATGCATGAGTCCCACCACACAGCTCGGTGGAGAAATCACCCATGCCGACCACGCGGACTTCGTCGTCATACTTTTCGCCAAACAATGCCATAGCACCGCTCTGCTTGGCATCATCTACCGACATCAGACGGGTTTCGATCGGGTGATTCTTCCGGATCTCGGCATTCACCAGCTCCTCGACCCGACGAATGGTCGCCATGGTCAGAGGCTCGAAGTGCGAGAAGTCAAAGCGCAGGCGCTCAGGGCCAACTTGCGACCCCTTCTGCGCCACATGCTCACCGAGCACTTTGCGCAATGCAGCATGCAGCAAATGGGTGACAGAGTGATGGGCTGCCGTCGCCAGACGACGCTCGCCATCCACCTCAGCCAGAACCAAATCGCTCAGCTTGAACTGTCCGCGTTCCACATAACCCTTGTGGGCGATGGCCTGACCCAGTTTGATGGTGTCGGTGACGGCGAAGACGTTATCGCCATGATGCAGCAGGCCTGCATCCCCCAACTGACCACCCGATTCAGCATAGAAGGGGGTGTTGGCCAGAATCACCAGCGCCTCATCCCCTTCGTGGATGGTCTCCACCTCGGCATCCTGTTTGATAAGACCGGTAATAGTTTCTTGTGCGGTCAGATGCTCATATCCGGTGAATTGGCTGGTCTGTTCAATCTTGAGGCGTTTGTTGTAGTCAACGGCAAAATTCGAAGCGCCCTTGCCCCGCTCACGCTGCTTTTCCATCTCACTCTGAAAGCCGGCTTCATCGATGCTGTAGTCGCGATCTCGCACCACATCGGCGGTTAAATCCGCCGGAAAGCCATAGGTGTCATACAGCTTGAACACCACTTCACCGGGCACCACCTTGGCGTCACCCAGGGAAGACAGAGCCTCTTCGAGCAGCGCCAGGCCCCGATCCAGGGTACGCACAAACTGCTCTTCTTCCTGCTTGAGTACACGCTCGATAACCGGCTGTTGACTATGCAATTCCGGATAAGCATCTCCCATCTGCTGTGCCAATTCGGCTACCAGACGATAGAAGAACACCTCTTGCGCTCCCAGCTTGCGGCCATGACGTACGGCGCGACGGATAATACGCCGCAGCACATAACCTCGCCCTTCATTGGAGGGCATGACTCCATCAGCAATCAGGAAGGCACAGGAGCGGATGTGGTCCGCAATCACGCGTAGGGATTTATTCGCCAAGTCCCCGATCCCGACAACGGCCGCAACCTGTTTGATCAGCGCCTGGAAGATGTCAATTTCATAGTTGGAGTGGACACCCTGCATGATGGCGGAGATGCGTTCAATCCCCATCCCGGTGTCGACCGAAGGCTTTGGCAACGGCTCCATCACGCCATCAGCCTGACGGTTGAACTGCATGAATACCACGTTCCAGATCTCGATGAAACGATCACCATCCTCCTCCGCAGAGCCAGGAGGACCGCCCCAGATATCGGCACCATGGTCGTAGAAAATTTCGGTGCAAGGGCCGCAAGGGCCTGTGTCACCCATCTGCCAGAAGTTATCGGATGCATAGGGGGCCCCCTTATTGTCACCGATGCGGACGATCCGCTCCGCCGGTACGCCGATCTCCTTGGCCCAGATGTCATAGGCCTCGTCATCGGTGGCGTAAACAGTAACCAACAATTTTTCTTGTGGCAGCTTCAACACCGAGGTTAAAAAACGCCACGCAAAGGTAATGGCGTCACGCTTGAAATAATCGCCGAAACTGAAATTACCCAGCATTTCGAAGAAGGTATGGTGACGAGCCGTATAACCGACGTTATCCAGATCGTTGTGCTTACCACCGGCACGCACACAGCGTTGTGACGAAGCGGCACGGTTATAGGAGCGGATGTCGCTACCTAAAAACACATCCTTAAACTGGTTCATCCCGGCATTGGTAAACAGCAGCGTCGGGTCGTTGTGGGGTACCAGCGAACTGGAAGCCACAACTTGGTGGCCTTCGGAGCGAAAATACTCGAGAAACGCGGTGCGGATCTCTGATGTCGACATGTACATGAATAAACCTGCTTGGTTCTGAAATGGGGTTGGCGCTTAACCGCCATAATTTAAGAGTTATCCCGCCCAAAGTAAAACCATGTACAGGAAAAGGAAGGGAAGAGAGCGTAATTGACGGTAGTTTGACGATTAAATGCAGTCTTCTGCGCTGGACAGTGCGCCATCAGCGCACAGAGTCGGGCGCCTATGCCGATGCAGACAACAACGGCTTATTCTTCATCGCTCGGGGTCAAGGCATAGCGGGCCTGCTCGGAGGTAAAGCCTCGGCGTTGTAGAAAAGCAAGCAGCTTCCCGCGCGCCACCCGGTCTAATATAGCCGGTTCGTTGACTTTACGCACAGCCTGCTGCTTAGCCATCGCAAACCAATCGATCTCGCAGGCCTCCAACGCCAGCTTGATTGGTTCAGCCGATAACCCTTTGAATCGGAGCTCTTGCATCACCCGCATCGGCCCGTAACCACGGCTGGCGCGGGAGCGGATAAACACTGCCATCATCCGCGCCTCATTCAACCAATCCAGCGCCCGGCAGCGCTCGATCACCACCGCCAGAATGGTGGTAGGATACTCGTCCCCCAGCTTTCTGCGGATCTCTTGCTCACTGTATTCACGGCGGGCCAACAGACGCATGACCCTGGACAAGGCCTGCTTATATTCAACGGTCGTCTGCGCCTGGTCCGCCTCACCGGAAAACGACGTGGCCAACAGATCCTCTTTTTCTTCAGGGGTCAAACCTGCACTCCATGATAAAAGCTCTATAAACAATCAGGCCGACATAATGTCGGCCTGATGGATTGAATTACAGCGCTTCTTCGTCGTACGCCAGGTCATCTTTTTCTTCGGCACTCGGCGTAAAGACTTCGGCCTCAACGACAGGCTTAGCACCCTCCTTGTTCAACAACAAGGTTCGAAGCTGCTGCTCAATTTCATTTGAAACCGCCAGATTTTCTTGCAGGAACTTCATGGCGTTTGCCTTGCCCTGACCAATCTTCTCCCCTTTATAGGCGTACCAAGCACCTGATTTGTCGATCAGTTTGCACTTGACTCCCAGATCCACCAGCTCGCTCTCCTTGGAGATCCCAGCACCATACATGATCTGGAAATCAGCCTGCTTGAACGGCGGTGCCACCTTGTTCTTCACCACCTTGACGCGAGTCTCGTTGCCGACAATCTCGTCGCCATCCTTGATGGCGCCGGTGCGACGAATATCCAAACGCACCGAGGCATAAAACTTAAGGGCGTTACCGCCTGTAGTAGTTTCCGGGTTACCGAACATCACGCCAATTTTCATCCGGATCTGGTTGATGAAAATCACCAAACAGTTGGCATTCTTGATGTTGGCCGTCAGTTTGCGCAGAGCTTGCGACATCAGACGCGCCTGCAAACCAACATGGGTATCACCCATCTCGCCTTCAATTTCTGCCTTCGGTGTCAATGCTGCCACTGAGTCAATGATGACCACATCGACCGCACTAGAGCGGACCAGCATGTCACAGATTTCCAGCGCCTGTTCGCCAGTATCCGGTTGTGACACCAGCAGATCGTCAACCTTCACACCCAATTTTGCGGCGTAAATTGGGTCGAGCGCATGTTCGGCATCGATAAAAGCACAGGTTTTGCCCATCTTCTGAGCTTCGGCGATGGTCTGCAGGGTCAGCGTGGTTTTGCCAGAGGATTCTGGGCCAAAAATCTCCACCACTCGTCCACAGGGCAGACCACCAATCCCGAGAGCGATATCCAACGACAGTGAACCGGTCGAGATGGTTTCCACATCCAGAATCTGATTATCTCCCAGACGCATAATGGAACCTTTACCAAACTGCTTTTCGATCTGACCGAGCGCTGCGGCTAAGGCCTTTTGCTTGTTTTGATCCATGCTAATCTCCGCCGAAGGCTGATTCACTGACACTGAAGTTGATAGAAGAAGTATACTGTTTGCTTATACAGTATCAAGTAAATTTTACTGTATAAGTTTACACATGCCTTGCAACGCGATCTCGATTGCCTGCTCGCGGACTTGCCGCCGGTCGCCGATTAGGTGAAAACACTCCGTCACCAGCGTCGCGGAGGGGTCCGCACTCCGCGCCCAGGCAAACCACACGGTACCAACCGGCTTATCGACAGTGCCACCTTGCGGCCCGGCAATCCCGCTAATCGCTACGCTGATTTGAGCCACTGAATGCGTCAGGGCGCCCAACGCCATGGCACTCACCACCTCGCGACTAACAGCACCGTGAAGCAGCAAGGTACTTTCTGCCACCCCAAGCATCTGCATCTTGGCCGCATTGGTGTAGGTAATAAAACTGCGATCAAACCAGGCCGAACTCCCGGATATATCCGTGATCGCGTAGGCAACCCCCCCACCGGTGCAGGACTCTGCCGTGGTCGCCATCAACTGATGGGCCTGCAGTTTAGTTCCCAATTGCCGCGCCCAAGTTTCTATATCTGGATTCATGCTGACCCGCTTGTCGTCGGAACGAGGACCATTATGCAACCTGGCCACTTTGCCTCGCAACCGCTGGCTCGACTCCTACGACGACATAAATCTATCGTATTGATTTATAATAAAAAAAGTTAACGGTAAGCATGATGCACAGCGCACGGTAGACACAGATAGCGCAAATAAGCCTGATGCGAGAGATCCAATTGAATGAGCGGATGGAACATGATGGCAAAGAGTACCGCACCGAGGAAACCTCGAAGCACACGACGCCGGAGAACCAAGAAAAAAAGCCGGTCAAACCGGCTTTTTTGTGCAGAAGAGGCAACCAATCAATCAGCAAACGGATGACGCAAAATCATCGTTTCATCCCGATCAGGTCCGGTTGAAATGATATCAATCGGCACACCAGTAATGGCTTCAATACGACGGATATAATTCCTTGCCGCTTCCGGCAGTGCTCCTAGCGTCTTGGCACCGAAGGTGTTTTCACTCCAGCCCGGCATACTTTCGTATACGGGTTCCACCAGCTCGTAGTCATCTGCAGCCATGGGCGGCACATCACGAATGGAACCATCCTGGAATTTATAACCCGTACAAATTTTTACGGTTTCCAGCCCATCCAGCACATCCAGTTTGGTCAGACAGAAGCCTGATACTGAATTGACCTGAATGGCTCGCTTCATAGCCACAGCATCAAACCAGCCACAGCGACGCTTACGGCCAGTGGTGGCACCAAACTCATGCCCTTTGACACCCAGACGCTCTCCGATTTCATCATGCAACTCAGTCGGGAATGGACCTGAACCCACACGGGTGGTGTACGCCTTGGCGATACCAAGCACATAATCGACAAACCGTGGGCCAAAACCAGAACCGGTAGCAACACCACCAGCCGTGGTATTGGAAGAGGTCACATAGGGATAGGTGCCGTGATCGATGTCAAGCAAGGTGCCCTGAGCCCCTTCAAACATCAGACGATCGCCCCGCAGACGCGCCTTGTCCAGCAAGTCAGTGACATCCACCACCATGGAAATCAGCAGGTCAGCATAACTCTTGGCTTCCGCCAGAACGGCCTCGTAGGAAACCGCCTCAACCCCATAGTACTGGGTCAGCTGGAAGTTATGGAACTCCATGACTTCTTTGAGCTTCTCGGCAAAGGTTTCCATGTTGAACAGATCACCAACCCGCAGACCGCGGCGCGCAACCTTATCTTCGTACGCCGGACCGATACCACGCCCCGTGGTACCAATCGCCTTGGCACCCCGTGCTTTTTCACGGGCCTGATCCAGAGCAACGTGATACGGCAGAATCAAGGGACAAGCTTCGCTCAGCAGCAAGCGCTCACGCACTGGTACGCCACGAGCTTCCAGCTCTTTCATCTCTTTCAGCAACGCATCAGGTGCCAGCACAACGCCATTGGCAATGATACATTTGCAGTTGTCACGCAGGATCCCGGACGGGATAAGGTGGAGAACGGTTTTCTCACCGTCGATGACCAGGGTATGGCCGGCATTATGGCCGCCCTGATAGCGAATTACATACTGTGCCTTGTCGGTCAACAGATCGACAATTTTGCCTTTACCTTCGTCACCCCATTGGGTGCCCAAGATTACGACGCTCTGTCCCATCTTCATTATCTACAGTGTGGTTAAAAAAGGATTCTACCAAAGTTTGAGCAATGCCGGAATCATCTTGTGGTCGTTTTCCCAGCACTCAGACCAGTGAAAATACTCGGCATCCGCCGCGCCAAGACGTATACCGCAATCCGGGTAGTGAAACAACTTAAGCGACCCATAGCAGGAGCGTTTAAGCTGGATGGCTCATCGCAAATCCTCTGTCTCTCGCATCTTCGAGATAGATGCTGAAGCCATCGAGTCGGAGATCCCAGTCATAAACATGGTGAATATCGGTAAAGGCACTATTTCAAACCAAAATAAAAAGGGCCTCATTAGATGAGGCCCTTTGCATCAGAGCATGAACTCAGTGTTTAGCTGCGGGATTTGCCTGTTTGAAGTAGCGGAAGAAATCATCATCCGGTTTGAGGACCATGAAATCGTTGCCTTGTTCAAAACTCTTCTTGTAGGCCTCCATGCTGCGGACGAAAGAGAAAAACTCCGGGTTTTTCTTGTAGGTGTCCGCATAGATCCGGGTCGCTTCAGCGTCCCCTTCCCCACGGAGTTGCCGGGAGCGACGCTGGGCGTCGGCGAGCATGATGGTTACCTTGCGGTCGATATCGGCACGGATGAATTCGGCTTTCTCACGTCCCTGGGATCTGTGCTCTCGGGCAACCGCGTTGCGTTCAGCACGCATCCGTTGGTAGATGGAATTGGAGACTTCCAGTGGCAAGTTGATCTGCTTGATACGCACATCGACTACTTTGATCCCCAATTCGGAAGAGCTAGCCGAATTCAGTAACGCTTTTTGCATCACCTCAGTGCGTTCGCCAGAGACAATATCCTTGATCGAACGACCACCAATTTCCGAGCGCAAGCCGTTGTTGATCTTCCGCTTGAGCAGCGCCTCAGCCTGAACCCGATTACCGCCCCCCGTCGCCAGAAAGAATTTGGCAAAGTCTTCGATCCGCCATTTCACATAGGAGTCGATGATCAAATCCTTTTTCTCCGAGGTCACGAAGCGATCCGCCTGGGCATCCATGGTCTGGATACGGGCATCCAACTTGCGCACCTCATCAATCATCGGCACTTTGAAGTGCAATCCAGGTTCATAAACATGGGGTAAACCGGAATCACTATCCCGTTTGACCTTACCAAACTGCACCACAATACCAGCCTGGCCCTCATCAATCACAAACAGGGTGGAGGAGAGCACTACGGCCGCGATGGCGACAACGCCTAATACAATCTTTTTCATCGCTTAATATCTCCCACTCGTCCGATCGCTGCTGCGTAAAGGCACGCTGGCCTGCCCCATGGTATCCGGTGTCAACTCATCCGCCGCCGAACGCGTAGACGATGGTACCGAAGCGGGCTGACGAGGTGCATTCGCTGATTTCCCTGGCGCCATTTTATCCAGCGGCAGATAGATCATGCTGTTTGAGCCTTCTGGCAGCGCAACAAGAACCTTGTTGGCCTTGCTGTAAATCTCTTCCATGGTTTCCAGATAGATACGTTCACGCGTCAGATCGGGGGCGGCCAGATACTGCGGCAACAACTCGTTGAAACGGGCTACTTCACCACTGGACTTCAACACCACCTGCTCTTTGTAACCCTGAGCTTCCTCTTCCAGACGCTTCACCTGTCCACGAGCTTTCGGCTCTACTTCACGAGCATAAGCTTCTGCCTCGCGGATGAAACGCTCTTCATCCTCCTGAGCGGAAATCGCATCATCGAACGCATCTTTTACTTCTTCTGGCGGACGGGCCGGCAAGAAGTTCACATCCACCACCACAATCCCCATATCATAGGGCTCTATGGTCTGCTCCAGCTCTTGCCAGGTATCCTGACGCACCTTCTCGCGTCCGCGAGTCAGGACCTCATCCATGGTGGTATGCCCGACCACATAACGCAGGGCGCTATCCGTTGCCTGGCTGAGGCTATCATCGGCATTAGTCACACTAAACAAGTACTTACGAGCATCAGCCACTCGATACTGTACATCCATTTCGACACGAACCACGTTCTCATCCTGAGTCAGCATGAAACCAGCTGCCGGCAAAGAGCGAACTGATTCAACGTCGACGGGGATCACCTGATCGATAAATGTGGCCTTCCAGCGCAGGCCTGGCTCGACGCTTTGGTAGAACTTACCAAACCGCAACACCACACCACGCTCGGCTTCCTTGATGGTATAGAAACCACTGATCACCCAAGCGACCAAGGCAACCATGACGATCAAAACAATCCCCAGGCTGCTGACGTCACCGCCAGGGCGACGGCCACCAAGAAGAGCGGATAATTTCTGCAAAAAATTACGAAACACCTTGTCCAAATCAGGGGGCGTCTGGTTCTTACCGCTGTTCCCCCACGGATCTCGGTCTTTCCCATTATTTCCGGGCTCATTCCAAGCCATTGGCGTCTCCAAATTTTTGTAGTTTGATGAACTCTATCAAGCAATCAGCTGACAATAAAGGCAGAGAGCGCTTCACCTTCCTGCTTCAACAAGCGATTCCAGTCACTCTGTGGCATCCGGATTGCCAACAACAAGCTGCCATGCTCGGTGATCTGTTCTGACTGTATGGCTTTCATTTGATAAAACAGGCTCCGCAAGCGGCCTGCCGAGGGTGGTAGTTCGAGTCGATGTTGTGCAATCCCCGGTAACAGAAATTCACCGATCACCTGCAATAACAACTCCAGCCCCTCCCCAGTCAAGGCCGAAACCCACACCGCCCGAGGTCGGCCGCTATCATCTCGCTCTACCCGCGGAGCTGCATCGGGAAGCATGTCGACTTTGTTATAGACCAGAAGCTGTGGCAACTCATTGGCTTCGATTTCTTCCAGAACCAGCTCGACCTGCGCAACATTGTCTTGCAGGCGCTCATCGGCGCAATCAATGACATGCAGTTGTAAATCAGCTTCTCGGGTTTCCTGCAGCGTCGCTTTAAATGCGGCGACCAGATCATGGGGAAGGTGGCGAATAAAGCCAACTGTGTCCGCCATGATCACGGTACCAATATCTTCGACCTGAATACGGCGCAATGTCGGATCCAGGGTCGCAAAGAGTTGATCGGCAGCATAAACGTCCGACTGTGTCAGGCGATTAAACAAGGTTGATTTGCCGGCATTGGTATAACCCACTAGGGATACCACCGGGATCTCGTTGCGAATTCTGGCTCGACGCCCTTGTTCGCGCTGCTTTTCGACCTTATCCAGGCGCTTGAGAATATTGGTGATCCGTTCGCGGATCAGACGACGGTCCGTTTCCAACTGGGTTTCGCCAGGTCCCCGCAAGCCAATCCCGCCTTTTTGGCGTTCAAGGTGGGTCCAGCCGCGAACCAGCCGCGAAGAGATATGTCGTAGTTGCGCCAGCTCAACCTGCAACTTCCCCTCATGGGTTCGTGCACGCTGGGCAAAGATGTCAAGGATCAAAGTCGTGCGATCCAGAACGCGACATTCAAACAGCCGTTCGAGATTTCGTTCCTGCGCTGGGGTGAGTGCGTGGTTAAAGATGACGACATCGGCCCCCAGATTTTTAACTTCCATGGCAACTTCCTGGGCCTTGCCCGTGCCAATGAAAAATTTGGGCTGCGGATTACTACGTCGGCAGGTCATGACGGACAGCACATTCGCGCCGGCCGAGCTGACCAACATCCGTAGCTCGGCCAGATCTTCCCGTGCGCCTTCATCCGTGAAATCAACGTGAACCAGAATGGCCTGTTCGCCAGCTTCATAACGGTCAAACAAGCAAACGCTCCTTAAACAGAGGCAACACGCACTCCAGGAAAAAACTCATCACAAGAAACATCGAGCCGGGAGGTGGATCACTCTTCGCTCTGGCCATCGACGCCGGTACCACCGGTATGCTGATGGTGCGGTACAGCACGCGCAGGCACCACAGTAGAAATGGCATGCTTGTACACCATCTGACTGACGGTGTTCTTCAGCAGAATGACAAACTGATCAAACGACTCAATCTGACCTTGCAGCTTGATCCCGTTGACCAGATAGATAGAAACAGGAATACGCTCACGACGCAGCGCGTTCAAAAACTGATCCTGAAGTGATTGCCCCTTAGCCATATGTTTTAATCCTTATATTTTGTAGTACTAAATTATTGCCATTTCTTTAAAAAGACGTTAGCGATTATAGCGTGCTCACTCACAGGAACCAACGTCGCGCAAAATGATATCAGGATTCAGCTGGCTTCCTGTCTCCAGCCAAATCAAAGGATGTGACCAACCTCTCAACCAAGTCATCTGTCTTTTGGCTAATTGGTTAGTGGCAACGATGCCACGATACCGCATTTCTGCATAATCTAGCACCCCGGACAAATATTCCCACATTTGACGATATCCGACACAGCGCATGGACGGCAACTCTGGATGCAGATCGCCCCGCGCCATCAAGTTCCGAACTTCAGTTTCAAAACCAAGCGCTAACATGGCATCGAAGCGTTCGGCAATCCGCTGCCGCAGGAGAACCCGCTCCTGAGGTGCAATCCCATATTGCAACGTCTGATAGGGTAAACCGGGCCCCTGCTGCTGTGTCAATTCGGTTAAGGTTTTACCGGTGATCCGGAAAACCTCCAGCGCCCGAGATAAACGTTGGGGGTCATTGGGATGGATCCGCGCGCCGGCAACCGGATCGATCCGGCACAATTCGGCGTGTAATGCCCCCCATCCCGACTCGGCCGCCTGTGCTTCAATTACCGCGCGGATGTGCGGATCCGCCTCCGGCAATGGCGACAAGCCCTCCAGCAACGCCTTGTAATACAGCATGGTGCCGCCCACCAGCAGCGGGATCCGGCCCTGTGCGGTAATGGCCGTCATTTCCTGCAAAGCGTCCTGGCAAAAATCGGCGGCAGAGTAACTCTGCAACGGATCCCGTACATCGATCAGGCGATGCGGGGCAACGGCCAACTCAGCCGGGGTCGGTTTGGCGGTGCCGATATCCATGCCCCGATAGACTAGGGCGGAATCCACACTGATGATATCGCATGGCAAACGCCGCACCAGCTCCATGGCCAGGGCGCTCTTGCCCGAAGCGGTGGGGCCCATCAAAAAAATGGCCAGCGGTTTACTCATGCCGCACTAACTCCTCAATCACAGGCTCCAACGACAAGCGCCTGGCCAGTTCAGGCAAGCACAAGAGCTCTGGACATTCGTCCTCGATCTCCACCAGCAACTGCATGGCAGCAGACAAAGAGCCATCCTGACGGCTGGGCGCCAGACTAGCCAGCCACTGGCAGAGTTGTTCTTGCGCCTCAGGATCCTCATCCAGTTCCCCCAGCATCTCCAACAGGGTCACCAGAGTCGTCACCAGATTACTCTGCCGTAAAACAGCAGGCACCCGCAGCACGGTAACGCTGCGGCCATGGCCAGCTCGCCACTCCAGACCCAAACGCTGAATCCAATCAGCGCTATCATCCAATCGAGCCCTGAGCTCAGGCTCAAGCACCAGGCTCACCGGCATTAACAACGGTTGTGCAATCAAACCGGTTTGGAGTTGCTTCTTGAGCCGCCCCACCAGCAACAACCGTTCAGCATGCGCGACATGTAGCAGTCGGAGCTCGCCCCCCTGTTGCCATAACAGGATCTGTGGGTGCACGAAGGATAAGGCTCGGCTGTGCTCACCTGACGGCGACACCTCGGCACCATGGGTGCTGGTTGCAGGCAGGGCCAGAGGGGTCATCAATGCCTGGTAGCCATCCGCCGCAGCGCGACTCGGAGCCTTAGGCGCGGAAGTCTGATAGCCATGTTCCCGGGGCCGCAGGATGGCGGCGGCGTAATCGCCGACGGGCAATTCCCGTAACGTCGAGGCGGCCGCATCATCTCGGGTCGCAGGCGGCACAGCCGACACGAAATGCGGATCCAGTCCGTCACGGGTTTGCCCGACAACAAATCCCTGCTGCAATCCATCTCGCACCACTCCGACCACAAAATCGTGCACCAGCCGGGATTCGTGGAAACGAACCTCATGCTTAGCCGGATGCACATTCACATCGACCTGATGGGGATCCAGTGTGAGATACAGAACATAGGACGGCGAGCATTCCAGGCCAAGAGCCTCCAGATAGCCCTGACGGATGCCGTGATTGATCAACTTATCGCGCATGACGCGCCCATTGACGTAGCAGTACTGGATTTCGGGACTGGTATCCGTCCGGCGTGCAGGCGGTAGTAACCAGCCTTGCAGCGTTAACCCCAGATGCTCGCTGCGAATCTGGATGGCGTCAGTCAGAAATGTGGAGCCACAGGCACTGGCGATGCGGCGTAACCGCTCTTCATCATGGATGGCACTCCGGTATTGGCGTACCACTTTGCCATTATGTTTCAGAATGAATGTCACATCGAAACGGCTGAGCGCCAGACGACGGATCAATTCATCGATATGACCATATTCTGTTTTTTCACTGCGCAGAAACTTACGCCGGGCCGGGGTATTGAAAAACAGGTCAACCACTTCGAGGGTGGTCCCCACCGGATGGGCAGCCGGGCGAACCTGAACCGCCATATCCCGTCCCTCGGCCGTCGCTTGCCACGCTTCGGTCTGTTCCGCCGTTCGGGAGGTCAGAGTCAACCGGGAGACCGAACTGATGGAAGCCAGCGCCTCCCCGCGAAAGCCGAGACTGCAGATAGCCTCCAGATCATCCAGCGAGCTCACCTTGGACGTCGCATGACGAGCCAGCGCCAGCGCCAAATCGACTTGAGGGATACCACTGCCGTTATCGCGGATCCGGATCAGCTTGCAGCCACCTTTCTCCAACTCAATCTCAATGCGCGAGGCACCAGCATCCAGACTGTTCTCGACCAGCTCCTTCACCACCGAGGCTGGACGCTCGACCACCTCACCGGCGGCAATCTGGTTTGCCAGGATCGGCGGTAGAATACGAATTGGCATGTTAACTGGCAGGGATATAGAGCACCTGCCCAATCAGCAGGTTCTCGGATTTCAGACTGTTGTGATCCCGTAACCGGCGCTTGGAAACCCCGTAGCGCTGGGCCAGGCCAGAGAGGCTTTCGCCTGAGCTCACAACGTGACGGATCGCCTCACCACGGTTTTCAGAAACGCTCTTGGCAGCTGTTTGACGGCTGGCAACCCGCACACTGCCCTCCGGCGCATTCTCGGCATAATAACCACGAACACCACGGAAAATTGCGGTCGCAATTTGGCGTTGATACGCATGGGAGCTCAATTGTTTCTCTTCAAAATGGTTGGAGATAAACCCGGTTTCAATCAACAAAGAGGGGATATCCGGCGCTTTGAGCACCGCCAGGCTGGCATGTACTGGCTTGGACTTATGCAGGCGCGCCACCCGACCGATCTGGTTGAGCACCTCCTCCCCGATGTTATAGCCCTCACTGCGCGAGTTATCCCAGGAGAGATCCAGAATCGTCTGCGCCAGATAGGGATTGGGCTCGGCCTCGGCAATCACCTTTCCGGCCCCCCCCAACAACTGAGTATGCTTATCTTGCTGCTCTAGCAACTTGTTCATTTCCCGATCGACGCGCTTGTTGGAGAGGATCCAGACCGAGGCGCCTCGCGCAGTGGCGTTATCCACACTATCGGCATGGATGGAAATCAGCAGTTGGGCCTTCTGACGCCGAGCAATTTCCGAGCGCGCATCCAGATCCACAAAGTAGTCACCAGTCCGCGTCATGACGGCGCGCATCCCTGGTTGCCGATTGATCAGTTCCGCCAGCTCGCGAGCCACAGCCAAAGTCACGGTTTTTTCATGAGTACCGCGAGGACCTATGGCGCCAGGATCCTTGCCGCCATGTCCGGCATCGACGGCAATGACCACCACGCCGTTTGACGCTCGTTCAACAGCGGTAGACGCCGGAGTCGGCCGAACCACCGGAGCAGGCCTTTCCTGCTTTACTGAAGGGGTTGGTGATACGGTCCTCACTTGTGAGGAGATCGTTTCCTCCTTGATCGACACTTCTCCGGGTTTGATTCTGCCCGTGGAGGGATTTGGTGAAAACTCGCTCATCGGGATCACCCGGCCTGCGGTCGGCTTGCCCGATGTCCCCACAGCAGAGTTTGCACTACTTCTCGCCGGTTGCGCCGATGCGGAGGCGCTTCGAGTAGGCGTAGATACCACAGTTCGATCCTTGTTTGTCGACTGCGGTGAAGAGGACAAAGCGGAGGCCGTCGTCAAATCCCGGTGTAAAAAGTCCAGAACCAGACGGTGTCCATAGCGCTGCTGGGGCCGCAAGGTGAACATCTGCGGTTTCACACTGCCATTGAGTTCAAACACCAATTGCAATGTTGGATCGGTTGCCGGGTTTTGGCGGTGAATCGACTTGATCACAGGGCCAAGTTTGGCCCCCTGCCGTTCCAAATTCGCCAGTGAAGTCGTCACCGAGTCGATTTCTATGGTGAGACGATTCCCGGTCAGGGAATAACGGTAAGCCGGAGCCGACGACAAATCGAAGACCACCCGGGTCTTCTCTTCCGTCGGCGCGACGCGCAGGCTTTTGAGCTGATTAGCCCAAACCGGCAACGCCAGCAGACAACACAAACAACTGATCAGAAATTTTTTCACGGCGACTACAAAGATCTCAGTATGGCTTCACCCTTGGAAGTACAGCCGCGGACATGGATCTCGCGCTGTTCTCCCTCGTACTTCAGTGTGATATCCAGGTCAGGATGCGGTAACCACCCTTCCCCTTTCTCTGGCCATTCGACCAGACATAGGCAATCGGGGCCAAAATAATCACGAATGCCCATAAATTCCAGCTCTTCCGGATCGGCAAGCCGATACAGGTCGAAATGATACACCTGCCATGCCGGTAATTCATACGCTTCGACCAGAGTATAGGTTGGACTCTTGACCCGTCCAGAATGCCCTAATGCTTGCACGAAACCACGGGTCAGGGTGGTTTTCCCCGCCCCGAGATCCCCATGCAGGAAAAATGTCGCCGCATTTTGGCAGGCCTGCGCCAGCCGTTTACCAAAAGCCAGGGTAGCGGCTTCATCATGCAGTAACTCGATATGTTCAATGCTCATCCAAAGATTCCACAGGATTAACCAGTCGACGAATAAAGGGAAGCAGATCGGACGCCAACATGCCACGTTCACCATCACGCGCCGCAATATCGGCAGCCTCACCATGCACACAAACCCCCACCCAGGCGGCGGTAGCCGGTGAGAGTCCCTGCCCCCAAAGCGCCGCGATTATACCAGATAACAGATCTCCCATGCCGCCACTGGCCATGCCGGGGTTACCTTCTTGGCACAACCAGATGGTTTTACCATCAGATACCAGAGTTCCCGCGCCCTTGAGCAGCACCACACCGCCATATTGTTGTTGTAGGCGACGAACCGCCAGCAATCGATCCTGCTCAACCTCAGCCACGGTACAAGCTAACAAGCGGGCGGCCTCGCCTGGATGCGGCGTCAGGATCCAGTCCTCCCGATAGACAGGCACCTCGGCCAGCAGATTCAAACCATCAGCATCTAAGACTAGGGGCCCCGGTAGCGCCAGTTGCGCTGACCAGAGGCTTCGCGCCCACTCATCCTGGCCCAAACCCGGACCTAACACTCGCACCGAAGCCCAGGCCGCAGAGGCCGAGTAATCAGTATTGCTGCGACCGGAGGCTGCCCACATCAGCTCAGGTCGCCCAGCCAGTACTAGCAACTGATGTTCAGTTCGAGAAGCGACCCTCACCAGCCCAGCCCCCGTGCGCAAGGCCGCCTCCGCGGCTAAACGGATAGCCCCCGGCATGCCCAAGCCACCACCCAACACCAAAACTCGTCCGCAACTTCCTTTATGAGCAGTCCGCGAGCGAGGAGGCAGCGCATAACGAGCCAGTCCATAATCGGCACGCAATAGCGTCCCGAAGCGGGAAACAGTAACGTCATCATGCCCCAACGCTGCGGCCTCCATCGACTCAGTAACTATTGATTCAGTAACCAACGGACAAAGCGTTATCGGACCCGTCAGTTCCGGCCCCTGCCCCGTCAACAAACCAGACTTCCAACCCACAAAAGTTATCGTTCGGGAGGCTCGCACTGCCGTCCCTAATGGAGCCCCGCTCACACAGTGCAAACCACTCGGCAGATCCACGGCTAGCACAGGAGCCGGCTGTCGATTGATGTAATCAATCCACTCCAGAACTCGGCCTTGTAACGGCACTTGTGGACCGATCCCCAGCAGAGCATCGACCAGCAAATCAGGCCCATGGGTGGCATCAGACACCACGGGCAAGGATGTCTGCACCTGACCGCCATCGGCTAGCCATAACTGATAAGCCCGAGCGGCTTCGCTATCCGGTTTAGGCGCCCCTAGGGCATAGACCTCGACGATGAGCCCTCGCTGGCGCGCCAAGCGGGCCAGGACATAACCATCGCCGCCATTATTGCCTTGACCGCAGAAGATCCACAGCCGTTGCGCGTGAGGCCAATCGTGCTGCAGATGGGCATCCAAAGCCCTACCAGCTTGTTCCATGAGCCCATAGAGGCCTTCAGAATTGTGCAACGCCAGTTGCTGTTCCAGCATGCGGATCTGCTCCGGCAGCCAGAGGCGATATGCTAAAGTGAGCTGCAATTCATCGAGTATGGAAGTCATGACGTACCAACAACTGGAGAAACTGGCCCACGATATCAAGCTCTGGGGACACGAGCTAGGTTTCGACCAGATAGGCATCACCGGAACCGATCTGGGTGATGAGGAGCCGCGCCTGCAAGCCTGGTTGGATGCAGGCTACCACGGTGATATGGAGTATATGGCACGGCACGGCATGATGCGCGCTCGTCCAGCCGAATTGCATCCCGGTACCCGGGCGGTGATCTCGGTTCGCATGAATTATCTGCCCCCAGCCGCCAGCATAGCCCGAACCTTGGGTCAGCCCGAAAAGGGCTATATCAGCCGATATGCCCTCGGCCGCGACTACCACAAGGTCATGCGCCAACGCTTGAAACAACTGGCCCAGCGCATAGAGCACGGGATGCTCACTCTGGGTGCGGGTCCGTTGGCTGCTCGACCCTTTGTCGATTCGGCCCCGGTGCTGGAGCGGCCGTTGGCGGCCAAAGCCGGTTTAGGCTGGATTGGCAAACACTCGTTGTTACTCCATGAACAAGCTGGATCTTTTTTCTTCCTGGGTGAGCTGCTGGTTGATCTGCCGTTGCCCGTTGATTCACCCACCAGCGGCAGCTGTGGCAACTGCGTGGCCTGTATGACCATATGTCCGACCGCCGCGATCGTAGCCCCCTATACCGTCGATGCCCGGCGCTGCATCTCCTACCTCACCATTGAGTACGCAGGCGCCATTCCGCTGGAATTAAGACCGCTGATGGGGAATCGCATCTATGGCTGTGATGATTGCCAACTGATCTGCCCCTGGAATCGTTATGCCAGTGCCAGTCCAGAGGCGGATTTCAAAGCGCGCTCGGCCTTGCATACCCCGGATCTGCTCACCCTCTGGCAATGGCATGAATCCGAATTTTTGCAACACACCGAAGGCAGCCCCATTCGCCGCATTGGCTTTGAAAAATGGCAACGAAATCTTGCCGTTGCCTTAGGCAACGCGCCATACTCGTCGGCGATTGTCTCGGCACTCAGCCATCAGTTTGATGGCGCATCTGCGCTGGTGCAGGAACATATCACCTGGGCCTTACAGGAACAGGAGCGGAAGCGGAGCTTGAATCCGCGCACGCTCAAAACAGAACGCTTGATCCGCTGTATCGACAAGGGCATGCCCGATCACGCTTGAAGGAGAGCAACAGCATATGATGATTCTAGGAGTGGACATTGGTGGCTCAGGCATCAAGGGGGCAATCGTTGATACCGACAGTGGCCTGGTCATCGGCGAACGGCACCGGATTGCCACCCCACAGCCAGCAACCCCTGCCGCCATGGCACAAACACTCAAGCAACTGGTCACCCATTTTGACTGGCAGGGACCGATTGGTTGCGGCTTCCCGGCCACCATTCATCACGGTGTCGCATTCAGTGCCGCCAATATTGACGCCAGTTGGGTCAACACCAGCGTCGAGGAGCTATTCAGTCAAACCACGGGCCGTCCCTGCTTTGTTCTCAATGATGCTGACGCCGCAGGGCTTGCCGAAATGCGCTTTGGCCAGGGCCGGAATCGCGATGGCGTGGTCATGCTGATCACCATTGGCACCGGTCTGGGCAGTGCCATTTTTGTCAATGGCCAGCTGCATCCGAATACCGAACTGGGTCATCTGAAGATGAAGGGGCGCATCGCCGAACACTATTGCTCCGATGCCGTCCGGCAACGCGAGGATCTGAGCTGGGGCAAATGGGGACGCCGCTTCAACCGGTATCTGCAACGCCTGGAGTTCCTGTTCAATCCGGATCTCTTCATTCTGGGTGGCGGCACGGCACAACGCTTCGATCGATTCGAAGAGGAACTTCATCTCCGCGCCCCCGTGGTTCCAGCACAGAGCCTGAATCAGGCAGGCATCATAGGTGCAGCCCTATATGCCGAAGAGCAGGTCGACAAACACAGTAATTTGAGCTGAATAGGAAATTGCAGTGACTAACCGGGCCCACGAGTCCGGTTTTTTTATATCGACTGGATTTAGCCAGGAGAAAGCTCAGAAACGACAATAGCCGACAGAAGTCAGCAAATACTAAACACTTGAGATAATAAGAGATTGGAGCGGGAAACGAGACTCGAACTCGCGACCCCGACCTTGGCAAGGTCGTGCTCTACCAACTGAGCTATTCCCGCTTGGAAGATGGTACTTTACGTTTCACTGTCGTGATTGGAGCGGGAAACGAGACTCGAACTCGCGACCCCGACCTTGGCAAGGTCGTGCTCTACCAACTGAGCTATTCCCGCAACGTAAATTCTTGTGAAATCAGCAAGTCCGGAGTTGGAGCGGGAAACGAGACTCGAACTCGCGACCCCGACCTTGGCAAGGTCGTGCTCTACCAACTGAGCTATTCCCGCAAACCGGAACTTGTGATTGGAGCGGGAAACGAGACTCGAACTCGCGACCCCGACCTTGGCAAGGTCGTGCTCTACCAACTGAGCTATTCCCGCATCACAAGGGTGTGTTAGAGAGAGTCTTTGGAGCGGGAAACGAGACTCGAACTCGCGACCCCGACCTTGGCAAGGTCGTGCTCTACCAACTGAGCTATTCCCGCAATATGCTCTCTAGCACGGGAGCCGAATTATAAGGAGCGACCGCTTGATTGCAAGGGCTTTTTTCTCGTTCGCTCAAGAACAGAGCAACCGCGAGTGCGGCTGCGCTTTTTTTCTGCAAAATCACACTTTAAACACGGTTTCCCGGTAAAACTGCAATTCGGCGATCGACTCGCGAATATCATCCATCGCTAGATGAGTGCCCTGCTTCTTGAAACCATCCAGCAACGCGGGCTGCCAACGACGGACTAACTCCTTGATGGTGCTGACATCGACATTGCGATAGTGGAAAAATTGTTCCAGTGCAGGCAGGTGACGCACCATGAAACGACGATCCTGACCAATGCTATTTCCACACATGGGGCTACTGCGTTCCGGTACCCAGTCACGAAGGAAATCCAAACACTCCTGGGCTGCGGCAGCTTCGTCATACTGACTGGCTCGTACCCGAGCGACTAACCCAGACTCGGTGTGTGTCCGGGTGCACCAGTCATCCATGGCAGCCAAAACCGCATCAGATTGATGCACGGCAATCACGGGGCCTTCGGCCAAGACTCGCAACTCCTTGTCCGTCACTATCATGGCGATTTCCAGAACCTTATCCGTCTCCGGATCCAGCCCGGTCATCTCCATATCAACCCAAATTAAATTTTGCGCATCTTGCGTCATCTTTTCACCTTTGTGGGACAAGTTAGCTCGCTCCCATGTATCATAAACCCTTGATTGCAAAATTACGAAAGCAGCAAACGCGTGACAAAAAAGAGCAAGTTAACCCAAGGTCAGCAGCGCAGAGTCAATGCCAACCAGACCCGTCGCCTGAAAAAAGAGGCGCCGGAGGTTGATGAAAGCCTGCTGGGCGCACCTCAGGAAGGTCTGGTCATCAGCCGTTTTGGCCAACACGCCGATGTGGAAGATCAAACCGGTGTGGTGCATCGCTGCAATCTGCGCCGTACCGTGGGTAGCCTGGTCACCGGTGATCGGGTGGTGTTTCGTCTGGGCGATGAGCATCTGCACGGCATCCGCAGTGTGGTGGAAGCCGTGCATCCTCGGCGCACTGAGTTTTCACGCCCGGATTTTTACGATGGCCTTAAACCTGTAGCCGCCAATATCGATCAGATAGTGATTGTCTCGTCGGTCATGCCTGAATTTTCAACCAATCTGGTCGACCGCTACCTAGTGGCCGCCGAGACCATGGAAATCCAGCCTCTGCTGGTGCTGAACAAGATCGATATGCTGACGGCTGAAGCACGCCTGCTACTGGAACCGCAATTGGCGCAATATCGCCACATTGGCTATGAGGTATTGCTAGTCAGCTGCGAAAGCAATGAGGGAATCGAGGAACTCCAGGCTCGACTCAAAGACAAGATCAATGTCTTCGTGGGTCAATCCGGGGTTGGTAAGTCGACCTTGGTCAACAGTCTGATGCCGGAAGCTGCCGCCTTAACCGGAGAGATTTCCGATAGTTCAGGCCTGGGGCAACATACCACCACCACAGCCCGCCTCTACCACTTCCCCAGTGGCGGTATACTGATCGATTCACCGGGGATCCGCGAGTTCGCACTCTGGCATCTGGAAGCGGAACGCATCACCTGGTGTTTCATCGAGTTTCGTCGCTACCTGGGTGGTTGTAAGTTCCGGGATTGCACTCATGGTGATGATCCTGGGTGCCTGATCCGCCAAGCCGTCGAGGCAGGTGACATCAGTCAGGAACGCTACCAGAATTATCACCGGATCCTAGCTTCTATGGATGAGGCTCGGCCGACGCGTCACATTAAAAAAGGCTAACCACGCTTAGCGCCCAGCCAGGGCGTTAAGCCTCTTACCGATGAGAAGAAGACCATGACTCTGATTGATGCCCTGAAAATCGCCGGTCAGTATTGCCTGCCCAAACATGCACTTTCGCGCTTGGTTGGCAAATTGGCTGCCGCCGAAGCCGGAAGTCTGACGACCCGATTGATCCGCTTGTTTATCGCTCGCTTCGGCATCGACATGAGCGAAGCCGTGCACGAAGATCCGGCTCACTACAAGACCTTCAATGCCTTCTTCACCCGCGCCCTCAAGGCCGGGCTGCGCCCTGTGGTGGACGATCCCCTGTTGCTGGCCCTCCCCGTTGATGGCTGTGTGAGCCAACTCGGTGATATCAGCCAGGGTCGTATCGTGCAGGCCAAGGGTCATGATTTTAGCGCCCGCGAGTTACTCGGCGGCGATGCCAAACTGGCTGCGCCATTCCAGGGCGGCAAGTTTGCCACCATCTACCTCTCTCCCAAGGACTACCACCGCATCCATATGCCGCTCGACGGTGTGCTAGAAAGCATGGTCTACATTCCTGGCGATCTGTTTTCTGTCAATCCATTGACCGCAGAACATGTGCCGAATCTGTTTGCCCGTAATGAACGGGTCGCCTGTATTTTCCGGACTGAGCTGGGCCCTATGGCTCTGGTACTAGTCGGTGCCACCATAGTGGCCAGCATCGAAACTATTTGGGCCGGCACTATCACCTCCCCCGCAGGGAAAAAGGTAACCCGTTGGGATTATTCGGGCGAACAAGCCATCACCCTGAAAAAGGGTGAGGAAATGGGATTGTTCAAATTAGGCAGCACTGTAGTTTGCCTTTTCCCGCCAGAAACCATCAGCTTTGCCGACAACCTGCAACCGGGCGCGACAACCCGCATGGGGCAAATCTTCGGCCGCATTCGCTAGCCCAAACCAAAGATCACCAGGGGCTTGTGATGGGCCCCTTTTTCTTCTACTCCCAGACCTGCTCCTTGTCATCACCTGTTGTCATCTGCTGATGTCCGAGTGACCTCTCGTTCCAGAAACCGCATGCTTCCCCCCCAGCACCGACTATTCCTTTCTGCACTATAGTTTTCATAACGGCCGTCTTGGCTACAGCAATAACTCCAAGCCAATACAAATGTACCGGCTAAAGCATGGTCTCAACCGCTCGACTGACTAGCGGATCAATCATCCAACCACATGACTTGACACGGAAAACTGGTTCATGGACGAGCCGCCACCAGGCTCCTGACGATAAAAACTCGATAAGGTGCATACAATGAAGCTGAATATTCGACAAAAGCTGTTACTGGCACTGGTGCGTTATTGATTGTTACGGCGGGGCTGCAACAACTGTATAACCGACAAGCATTGATTTCCGCGGCTAACGAGGGGGTGGAGCGCTTCGAAACCAGTGTGGCCGAGGTACAAATCAATGGCTTAAAAAACTGGCTGGACACCAGCGCCGCCATCGTCAGTAGTGCCCAGAAAGGATTTTCTGCCGCCAAAGACCCAGAAACGGCGCTTGCCCAGGCCGCTCAGGGCGGTAAATTTGACATGATCTATGTCGGTACTGACCAAGGAGAGATGATCGCCTCGACCCAGGGCTGGAAAGCGCCGGATGGATATGATCCGCGACAACGCCCTTGGTATCAGGATGCGACCGCCGCCAATCGCATGGTAGTGACCGCCCCCTATGCCGATGCCAGCTCAGGCGAACTTATCATCAGCTTCGCCGAGCCATTTCACGATGGCAGCAGCAAAGGAGTGATTGCCGGTGACATCAGCATCAAGAGCCTGGTTGAAAATATAAACAGCATTGCCCGTGAGGGCGTATATGGGTTGCTGGTCGATGGACAGGGGAACCTGATCGCCCATAAGGACCCGGCTTTGACGCTAAAACCAGCCACTGAACTAGCCTCACAACTGGATCAAACAAGCATTCAACAACTGGCCAATCAGGGCAAACCGGTGAAGATGAATATCTCCGGTCAGGACAGTATTCTATTTTTCGCTCCTGTTCCCGGCTATGACTGGTACTTCGGACTGGTGTATGACGAGAGCACCGCCTTTGCCGATAGCAATAGACTCTTGCAACAATCCCTGTTCGCCACCTTGTTACAGTTGCTGATCGTCGCCGGTGGCGCCGCCTATAGCATTTCACGTTCTCTCCAGCCCTTGTCTGCCATGGGGGATGCCGTCGCCGAACTGTCCCGAGGTAACGGCGACCTGACGCGTCGGCTCAAGATCCTGCAGGATGACGAAGTAGGCGTGGTTGCCCGACAAATCAACCTGTTCATCGACATGCTGCAAACTATGATCAGTGATCTGGCCAACTCGGCTCGCGAACTGGATGAGCAGGCCAAACAGTCTCACAGCATGGCTGGTCATAACGACCAGAGCCTCGCCCGCCAGCAATCGGAGATCTCGCAGATTGCGACCGCAGTCCACGAGATGTCGGCTACCGCCAATGAGGTCGCCAGCAATGCCGAACAAGCAGCGGCTGCCGCACATGCCTCAGCCAGTAACTGTGAACATGGCAAACAGGTGATAGCGCGCAACCAAAACTCCATTACCAACCTGGCCCAGCAGGTCGAGTGCGCCTCGAATATCATTCAGGAACTCGAAAAAAATGCGCAGCAAATCAATACCATCCTTTCAACCATTCAGGGTATCGCAGAGCAAACCAATTTGCTGGCATTGAATGCCGCCATTGAGGCCGCGCGGGCGGGAGAGCAAGGACGCGGCTTTGCAGTCGTGGCGGATGAGGTTCGAGTCTTGTCGAAACGAACGCACTCTTCAACAGAGGAGATCCGGGCCATGATCGAAACTCTGCAGCGCAACACACAACAAGCAGTTGGAACCATGAGCCAGAGCCAGCAGTTGGCACAAAACAGCGTCGATGATGCGAAGAATGCAACACTCGCTTTGGAGCAAATTACCCAATCTATCGGCGAAATCTCGGACATGGCAACCCAGATTTCCAGTGCCGCCGAGGAACAACGAGCAGTCACCGATGAAGTAGGTCGTAACATTCAAGCCACCAAGGATGTGACCGACGAACTCAGTTACGCCGCGACCAATGCGAATCAACTAGCAACCCAGCTCAAAGATATTGCGCGCCGCATCAACGAACAGGTGAACAACTTCCACGTTTGATCGCTCGTCCCCGGCCTCAGAACCGCTGAGGCCGGGGAATTTTCTAGCGCAATAGGGCAGACTGTTTACTAATTTGATATAAAACAAAGCGTTACATTTTAATCATCGCCACAATCCCCACGCGATAACATAGGCTCCTTTTGTATCAGGTAAAAGGAGAGTTGTTTCTCATTTTTGTCGTGGGATTTTGCCTACAATTTCGTAACAATTTCCGTCGTTCGATTCCTGATCCGGCTGTTTATAGGCGTCGAGCTTCATCTCAACATCCAAGCTTGGAATGCTATTCACCATGGGCTCTGTGCCGGAGTCTGTTGTGCATCTTTTCTCAAGGAGGCAGAAGTGGACATAGTAAAGACCGATGTTGCCATCGTTGGCGCCGGTGGTGGTGGCCTTCGTGCTGCCATCGCCATTGCCGAAGCCAATCCATCTCTCGAGATCGCTCTGATCTCCAAAGTCTACCCCATGCGCAGCCATACAGTGGCGGCCGAAGGTGGAGCGGCAGGCGTGGTCCGGGAAGATGACAGTTTAGAAAATCACTTCAACGATACGGTCTCCGGGGGCGACTGGCTCTGCGAACAGGATGTTGTGCAGAACTTTGTCGAAAACTGTACCAAAGAGCTGATCCAACTCGAGCATTGGGGTTGCCCGTGGAGCCGTAAACCGGATGGCAAGGTCAACGTGCGCCCTTTTGGTGGCATGAAAATCCCCCGCACCTGGTTTGCTGCCGACAAATCCGGTTTCCACATGTTGCATACCCTGTTTCAGACCTCGATCAAATACCCATCAATCAAACGTTTCGATGAACATTTTTGTCTCGACCTGCTAGTCGAGGATGGGCGCGTCCAGGGTGTGGTCTGCTTCGATATTCAAAACGGCGTCACTCGGATGATTCAGGCCAAGTCGGTCATCATTGCGACCGGTGGTGGCAGCCGCACTTATCGTTTCAATACCAATGGTGGCATTGTCACCGGTGACGGTATGGCCTTGGCCTATCGCCATGGCGTGCCACTGCGGGATATGGAATTTGTACAATATCATCCCACCGGTTTGCCCGGTTGCGGTATCCTGATGACCGAAGGCTGCCGGGGAGAAGGTGGCATCATGATCAACAAGGATGGCTACCGTTATTTGCAAGATTATGGCCTCGGGCCGGAAATTCCCGTCGGACAGACCAAGAACAAATACATGGAGTTGGGTCCACGGGATCGGTTGTCCCAAGCCTTCTGGGGCGAGCAGCAAAAGGGCCGTACGGTGCAAACTAGACTGGGCGATGTGGTCTATCTGGATCTGCGTCACTTGGGTGCCAAATATCTGGAAGAGCGTTTGCCTTTTATCTGCGAATTGTCCAAGGCTTACGTTGGTGTGGATCCAGCCAAGGATCCGATCCCGGTGCGTCCGACGGTGCACTACACCATGGGCGGGATCGAAACCGATGGCCGCTGCGCCACTCGGATGCCCGGTCTCTATGCCGTCGGCGAATGCGCATCAGTCGGTATTCATGGCGCGAATCGCTTAGGATCTAACTCACTGGTTGAAATCGTGGTTTTCGGCAAAATCGCCGGTGAAGACGCCGCTAGATTTGCCAGCTCTCACCCCCACGGCAATACCGAAACACTCTATAAGCAAGCGGTTGCTTCTGTGGCCAAAGCCATGTCGCTGATGGAGGGCGATGGCACGGAAAACCCGGCCAACATCCGTAACGAGATGGGCGATGCCATGGAAAAAGGGGTAGGTATCTATCGCACCGAAGCCTTGATGCAAGAAACCATCGACAAACTGGCCGAACTCAAACAGCGCTACAAGAATATCCAGATCAAAGATAAATCCTCCGTCTTCAATACCGACTGGCTGTATGCCATTGAACTCGGTTTCTTACTCGACGTCGCCGAGTCGATGGCCCACTCCGCCATCGCCCGGAAAGAATCCCGTGGTTCGCACCAGCGCCTTGATGGCTATGAAGAGCGGGATGACGTCAATTTCCTAAAACACACTCTCGCCTTCCATAACGCAGCAGGAACACCGACCATCGATTACAGTCCGGTGAAAATTACCAAATCACAGCCGGCCAAACGGGTTTATGGCGCCGAAGCCGACAAACAGGAGGCCGCAAAACATGACTGAGATGATGGATATTGAGGTATTGCGCTATCGTCCGGAAGAGGATGCCGAACCTTGGTGGCAAAGTTTCAAGGTTCCCTTCAGCCATGAAATGTCGCTGCTGGAAGCCCTGAACCATATCAAGGACGAGCTGGATCAGACGCTGAGCTTTCGCTGGTCCTGCCGCATGGCCATTTGTGGCTCCTGCGGCATGATGGTGAATGGCATCCCCAAGCTGGGTTGCAAAACCTTTTTACGCGACTATCCGGCCGGCAAGATGAAGATCGAACCCTTGGCCAACTTCCCCATTGAACGGGATCTGGTCGTGGACATGAGCGATTTCATCGACAAACTGGAAGCGATCAAGCCCTATATTATCCCCAAGGTTACGCGGGAGCTCAGCGAGGGAGAATATATCCAGACCCCGGCTGAACTGGCCAAGTATCGTCAGTTCTCAATGTGCATCAACTGCGGGCTTTGTTATTCCGCGTGCCCGCAATACAAGATCAACAAGAGTTTCACGGGGCCGGCGGCATTAGCGCTTCTGCACCGCTATAACGCCGACAGTCGCGACGGCGGCAAAGCTGAACGCATGAAGATCGTCAATCAAGACTCCGGCGTGTGGAGCTGTACCTTCGTCGGTTACTGTTCACAGGTTTGCCCAAAAGGCGTCGATCCGGCTGCCGCCATCCAATTGGGTAAGGTGGAAAGCAGTAAGGATTACCTGATTGCCATGTTCAAACCAGGGGAATAAATCGATGACTAGCACGCAAAGTAAACGTAAGCCCTATGTCCGCCCCGTTGAAAAAGGGTGGTGGTTGAAGAACAACTTTTATATTCACTACATGCTGCGTGAAGGCACGAGTGTATTTGTCTCCATCTATGCAGTGATACTGCTGGTGGGATTATTACGCCTGAGCCAGGGCGCTAGCGCGTTTCAAGGTTGGCTGAATGCCTTGAGTCATCCGCTATCCGTGCTGTTCCATCTGGTGGTTCTGGCCGCTTGTTTATTCCATGCCAAAACCTGGTTTGAATTGGCGCCGAAAGCCATGCGCATCATGCATGGGGAAGAGCCGATCCCGGATAAACCCATAGTGCTGGCTCAATACATAGCGCTGGCGGCCGTGTCGCTGCTGGTGCTTATCGTAGCGCTGGTCGCTTGAAGGAGATGATGATGCGACGTTCCGATGAACCTATTTACTGGGGGCTGTTTGGCGCAGGTGGTGTTGTCACCGCCATGCTGTTACCTATCGTCGTGTTGATGACCGGCATTCTGGTCCCGATCGGGATCTTGCCTGCCGATACACTCAGCTATGACAAGCTCCATGGGTTGGCAACCTCCTGGTGGGGAGCGCCCATACTGCTGGCAATCATAGCACTGCCGATTTTTCACGGTATGCACCGTATCTATCATGGTCTGCACGATCTGGGGATCCACACCACACGCCTGCACCACTACCTGTGTTACGGCTTTGCATTTTTGGTCTCGGCCGCCGCGCTGACCTTGTTAGTACAGATGGCTTGAGCCCAGATCACAAATTATCGTCAGACAAAGGCACCCGAGGGTGCCTTTGTGTTATTTGCCCTATAGAATTCACTTGAAACCAAACATGGTTTATCAATTTATGCTAAAAATGATGCCAAAGCTTTGCATTACTTAACCTCGTTTATCCTGAACTCACACCAGAGATTGAATTTGGTGCGGTAGCTCTCAGTTTGCTCTCTGGGGAGCCCTTAACTGGGAACCCTCGAGCGATTAGGATAAAGACATCCGTTTTTAAGGTTTACCAAGGAAGGGAAAGATGACCCAATCCAAACGACTTTTCGCCATCCTATTTGGCTCACTGGTGTTAGCCGCGTGTGGCGGTGGTGGCGCCAAAGATTTATCCGGTGTCGGTACAGATCCCGACCCGGATCCGACGGAATCGGCCAGCGTTACTGTTACGACCCAGGCTTGTACCGATGCGACCAATGGCAGCGGCTGTACCGCAACAACCGCCCTGTCCGCCGCTGTGGATAATCGGGTCGAAGTGTTAGTTGTCGATGCCAATAGTAAGGCCGTAAGTGGCGCCTTGGTCTCAGCCACCACGACGGTTGGAACACTCTCGCCATCCACCGCGCTGACCAATAGCAGCGGCATTGCTGCTTTCGTATTGAGTGCGCCAGCGGCAAACAACAATAGCGCAGGGACCGTGACTGTTAGCTATACCGACAATTCAGACCAGAGTGTATCCGGAAAACAAAACTTTACGTTTGTTCCGGGAGAGAGCAGTTCTGATGACTTCCAGTTGAAGCTTTCTTTGCTCGCCTGCGAGAACGTATCCGATCTCTCCACCTGCAATGAGCAGTCGCGCTTACCCAGCAGCCAGACCAGCTTGGTACAAGCTACCTTACTGGATCCGTCAGGCAACCCTGTTGTTGATGCGATTGTCAAAGCAACTGCATCGGTCGGAACACTGGCAACTACTTCTGGGCTTACCAATAGCGAAGGTAAGGCAACATTCAAGCTCAACAGTTCGAGTGATTCATCCGAAGAAGCAGGGACTGTGACCGTCACCTCCACCGTCGCAACTGGTAGTCTGGCAACCAGCAAGAACTATATGTTTGGTGCCAGTGATTTGGCGATTTCTCTGGTGTCGGATAGCGCCACCCTCAACGCCGGTAGCGTGGCGGTACTGACCGCTTCAGTAACGCAAAATGGCACCCCCTATAACTACCCGATTGCCATTACGTTCAGCTCCTCCTGCGCCAGTAGCAATAAGGCCACGCTGGATACTCAGGTTACGGCCTACCAAGGCACGGCACTAGCCACCTATAAAGGCTCGACCGATACCTATGCTTGTGCGGGCAACGACACCATCATAGCTAGTGCAGCCGGCATCGATACCACCGCTTCCGTTACCATCACCAACCTGACCGCAGCAACTCGCTCCATTACTGCTGCAATACCGTCTCCGGAGTTCATCTATCTGCGTGGTTCCGGGAAAGATGAAAAAGCGACCATTACTTTTACCTTGCTGGATGCCCAAGCTAAACCAGTCAGCGGCAAAAGACTGAATTTTAGTTTTGCCGGAACGATCAGCAATAACGCCAATTATCAGGACTACACCCTGAGTCCGACCAGCGCCACTACCAATACCGATGGCAAGGCCACCGTGACGGTCAATTCCGGTAACCTCCCCGTCCCGATCAGCGTGATTGCGACTCTGGATGAAAACAAAGAAATCCGTGCTGGCTCCAGTCAGATTGGGGTTGGGATTGGCTACGCTGATGATGACAGTTTCTCCTTCGCTGCTACAGCTTACAACATTAACGGCGCTGGATATGACGGCGAAACTTCAACGATCACCATTCGTTTAGCGGATCGTTTCAACAATCCGGTCGCAGATGGCACCAAAGTTTACTTCACTACCGAAGGCGGTAGTATCGCGGGCGATTTAAGCAGTGGTAGTGGTGATACCACAGGCGTCTGCTCGACTGCAGCAGGTCTCTGTACCGCCACCTTGACCTCCCAAGACCCTCGCCCTGCAGATGGACGTCTGACAGTAAGCGCTTATGTCGCCGGTGAAGAGAGCTTTAAGGACCTGAACGGTAACGGGATATTCGATAAGAGCGAATTGACCGGTGTCACCGATGATCAGTTGGCCGCCGATGTACCAGACTATGTCCGTAACTATGTCGATGTCGGTGAACCCTTCATGGACCATAACGTCGATGATTCTACTGACGCCCTTCCGGCTGCAGATGCCGATGTGGATCACTTCCGCTTAGGCGTGGATACCTTCCAGGATCTGAATGGCAATAGCCGCCGCGATACCGGCGATGGTGTCTATACGGGTCTGGTCTGCGATACCGACACCATCACCCGTAGTTTTTGTCTACGCAATCTGACAACCTTGTTCCGGAATGTGGAATTTGTGTTTACCGGTGTCAATTCCAGCGCCGCGGGTGATGGTGCTATGCCAATCCAGGTCTATGATAGCGCAACAGGAACCTGGCGTTCAGATATTGACGTTGATTTGACCACAGGCGCCAAACTGGTTCGGATCCTGCCGATGCATATCCCCCACGATGCCAGTGGCGACGAAACACTACGGCGCGCCAATCCAGTGCCTGAGAGTCTGGGTTCGAGTGCCAATTTTGGTGATCTCATTCCTCAATATGATCTCCACGGTGTTAACCCAATCCCGGCGGGCAGTACCTTCGCTGTCACCAATGACAATGGTGGTTCCGTCAAGAGCATTGGTTTCTCAGGTGGTAACTGCAGTACTAGCTATAAAGGCGCCTATCCATCCACTACTCGCCCCATCTTCTATTGCTTGCAGATCGATCCCGAAACTGAAGGCAATAAGAAAACCAGTGGCACTCTGAGCATCACGGTGGAAACATCTGGCGACCATAAAGATGCGATGACCGCGTCGGTAACCGTGGTTGATAACGGTTAGTTGATGGGCCTCGTCATCAACGATGCAGATTAAGAGTCTGCAAAACACACAAAACAGGAACCTTCGCAGGTTCCTGTTTTTTTATGACATATCCAGCGTTTTGTTGAGTGCATCGATGCTTGACGAACGCACAAGCGACATCATTAAGAGCTTGTTTTGTTATTAGCCCGAGTTGATTTCAATATCATCCGACATACCGTCCCCCCAGTTGATCATTCCCCTCACACAACGCCGGAAAAACCTACCCGCGCAGCGGTATGAAATTGTAAGATGCCTATAGACCAGCGCGAGACCTCACCCTAGGTGTTGCATATAAATTCGCCGCTTATCAATAACCTAGACAAACAATCAATCGGTAACCCTCTGATGGAAAAACGTAATCTGGAACAGCATACTCCCATGATGCATAGGTGACTTAATATTGATTTTTATACAAATTAATCAATTAAAACCACACAAACCACGCTTTAACCTACGCTTATTTGCCCCATAGTAACGACGCGCTCTTTTTGAGGCACTGCATATTCATCTGTTCAGTCTCCTTCGCATAGTACTCATCAAGTCATGACTGACTAAACGTTACAGACTCAACAACGCTAAAAATTTTCAAACCTATATCACCCCTGTGGATCGCCGGAGGAACTGTTCTTCCGGCGCGTGATTTTCATGTTCACAGGAGGCTCTATGGCTCATCTCGTCGAATCGATGGCATATGTTGGTGATACGCCCTGGCATGGTCTGGGCAATCGCTTGAGTGCCCATCAACCGTTACAGACCTGGCTGGTTGAAGCCGGGATGGATTGGCATATCGCGCAGAGTGATGTGCTGTTTAATGTGGCACCGGATGGCCTGCATATCCGACCCCATGCGGATGCCAAGGTACTGTACCGCTCCGATACGCTGGCACCGCTGTCGGTGGTGTCGAACCGTTACAAGGTAGTTCAGCCGGATGAGGTGCTGGGGTTCTACAAGGATTTGGTCAAGGCAGGAGGGTTTGAGCTGGAGACAGCGGGCGTGTTGAAGGGTGGCCGCAAGTTGTGGGCTTTGGCGCGTACCGGTCAAGAGTCGGCATTGCGCGGTGGGGACAAAGTGAAGGCTTATCTGCTGCTGGCCACCAGTTGCGATGGCTCGTTGTGTACCACGGCGCAGTTCACTTCCGTAAGAGTGGTGTGCAACAACACCCTGCAGATGGCAACCGGTGACAGCAAGGGCGCCGTCAAGGTACCCCACTCCACGCAGTTCGATGCGGCAGCGGTGAAGAATGCGCTGGGTCTGGGGCTGTCCAGTTGGGACAGCTTTATGCGCTCGTTGAAGGAGTTGAGTCAGCGACCGGTGTCGCGAACCGAAGCCGATGCCTATTTCCGCACCGTGCTGGGTGAGCCGCTGGCCGATGAGAGTAATCCGTCAGCGCTGGAGCCCTCCCGCACTCTGCAACAGGTTCTGAATCTGTATCAGGGCACAGGACTGGGTTCGACGCTTTCGTCCAGTCGCAATACCGCTTGGGGGCTGGTCAATGCCATGACCGAGTATGTCGACCACCGGCGTCGGGCGCGTAATCAGGATTACCGGTTGGATTCCGCCTGGTTCGGGCAAGGCGCCCAGCTGAAGCAGCAGGCGATGACACAGGCGCTGGCGTTACTGCAGTAATCCTTTTCAGGGTTTGGTTTTCTACCCGCGCTTATACCCACATTTCTACCCGCATCTTGAATCTCCCCTTCCCTCTTATCGCCCCGGCAGGCTTCGGCTTGTCGGGGCGTTTTGTTTTGGAGTCCGTTATGAAACAACAACGCTATGGTCGGGCTATCCGT
>NZ_BAAGVN010000108.1:0-49753 GCF_054780855.1 Pseudaeromonas pectinilytica | reverse complement strand
AGCGGAGGCACCAGTGCAGTACCGGCCGCATCGATGAGCGCCAGCGAGCTGGCCATGGTGACGATGCCGGTATCCCGGTTTTCAGCGTACTGATTGACCGCCAGCTTGCTGCCAGCAGAATCGGTGATCCAGACCTCAGCCAGATAGTCGCGGCCGCAATCAATCACCTGGTTGGCAGTCGGAGTGCCGATGTCGAGGGTAGCGGTATGGCCAATGACCACGCCGACCCCATCCTGATAGATTGGCACTTTTCCATCCGGAGGCAGGCGCACCGGGTCAATGCCGATGGCATCAGAGTCGAGGGGAATGGCTGTCAAGATCACCGTTGAATAGGTCAGGCTCCCCGCCTCTACCGCTTGAGCAAACTGCATAGAGATCAACCCCGTGCTGATGTCGGCCTGACCGGAACCCAGTGCCCCAGCGAGTGTGCCAGTACCTGGATCGCTGGAAACCAGCGTCGTCCCATCAGCGGCGATGGCCTTTACCTCCAATCCACCCGATTTGAGCGGGGCACCTGGTGTTTTCCATACTGCACTGGATAGATACGGCCGAGAGACCAGAGCCACACCGGCATTGATCAGGATGTTCCCGGTGACGCCCTTGGCATCGCTCATCACAACCCGGCTGGCCGCCAATTCGACACGGCCCACACGGCTACCGGCTCCGGTTCGGCTATCCGGGTTCTTCCACAATATGCCGTCACGCTCGATATAGATGTTGCCGCCATCCGTAAACATCAGGCTGCCAGATACCAGATTCGGCGCCGCCAAGGAGAACGAGAGCTCCGGCATATTTACGGTAATGTTCTCAGTCACCCCTGCACTCTCGTTGCTCGGTAACCCCTCTAGCGTACCCGCTCCACCATTCAGCTCAGTGGCGGTGATGGTCTCTTTTTGCTTCTGCATCGCCAGACCATTGAACACATAGCTGGTCACGGTGTAGGTGTATTCCTTGGCCCATGAGAAAGAGCCGGTACCAGCCGCGTAATCGATAGTGCCGACCTGCACCCCGTCCCGCTGCAGCTTGCCAGTACCATCATCAACCAAGGTGATCGTCACGGTTTCCGGCGAGCCAGTTGAAGTTCGGCGTCGCAACGGATACCGAATCAACGTTTTACCAGGTGACAGGGGGGCACCGGCACTGAAGCTGGCCATGGTGGACGCATCATCCGGGATCGTGACGTTGGCCAGGCGGTACGGACCGCGAGTATAGGCAACATGGTACACGCCATCGTCTGGTAGACCGGTGGGAACAAAGGTGGCGGATTTACCGGCGTAGCTAACAGACCCTGCGCCGGTCAGATCTCCCGCGAGCACCCCGCTGCCGTTATCAGTAACGGTTTTGCTCTGGCCGCCTGAGGTCCAGGTGATGGCTAATGTTCCCGGCTGCGGCACATAAGGCAGTGCCAGCACCTGCTTTTTGGCAACCGTGATGGCGCCTGCCAGAGGCGTGTACTCCAGGGCCCCGATCGGCAGGAACATCAGCACTATGCTGGTTTCGGCATCCGGCAGCGAACTGAACGTGGCCGAGATAGTGCCGCTCGCGGTAACCGTTCCGGTGCCGGCACCGGTCAAGCGGCCGGTACCGTCATCCTGGATCAGTTGCCACTTACCCAAGCTGCGATACCAAATCACCACGGATCCCGCTTCAGGCGGGTTATTCGGATAGGACCAAATCCAACTGAAGGTGCGGTTGGCCACGGTGACTTCCTTCTCGACACTCACTGCCGCGCCAATCATGCGGGCTGCTGGGGTGTAGGCGATCTGGGCACCACTGGTGAACACGCTGGTCTTGCGATAGGCGTCAATCTGTCCGGACTCATAAGACAGGGAGATCTGGCTGAAATTGTCCGCGCCGGAGACGAATTTGAAACTACCTGAGCCATCATCCTTGTAAACGCCACTGTCGATGGTCAGCACAGATCCCCGCATCGGGATGCGTGGCATAAACGCCCGTGACTGATTACCGGCGACCACCGCAAAAGTCAGCGCCGCCGAGGTGGCTGGTCCAGATGCTGCTAACTGAGCGAGATCGGAGAGGGCCTGCTGCTCGATGACGTTGGTCTCAGAGTAGGCGCTGGGTACGATCGGCTTGTAGACATCTTTCACTCGGACCGATGCGCTGCCAGCCACCGCTGGCTGGGCCAGAGCAGATACGCCGTAGAATTGGGCAGTATCCGCTACGTTGGTGAAGTAAACCTTTGCGGCAGGTGTATCGCCGCTGACTAATGTACCAGTCGGATATGGAACCCCGCCGAAGAGGTTGATCCGCAGCTTGCCTGCTAGCTTGACGGTCAGCTGACGACGCGTGATGGTAAAAAACTCGCCACCCTTTTCATATATGAATTGGCGGACCTCGGCATCGTAACTCTTGATCTTGACGTAGTCGGTGGCCACGACAGCACCGGTTTTATCCAGCTGCTTGAGGAACAGGGTGGATCCCAGTTCTGGCAACTGCTCCTTGGTCTCCTGGTACAACAGGATGGTGCGCTGACCCGCATACTGGTCACCCAGCAGATAGAGGTTGCTGAACACACCAGGAACTAAATAGGCCTCAATGCGAGCGCGGGCCTCAGCACGGGTATCCGTGGGAGTACCTGGTAAGCAGACCACGTTGATGTGGGCATCCTCAGCGTCACGGGTGACGGCAAAGTGACTCCCCTGATAAGACTCTGCGGTCGCGGTGCGTACAGCACAGAAAACCTTGGTCAGGTTGGTGCGACCCTCGGTGCGATCCCGGCGCGATGTCTTTTGAAAAATGGCGTTGAGCGTATTGTCCGGGATTGTTCTACCGGTCGGGCGCCCGCCGCCGGACGCCTCATCGGTCATGCGCTCTGATTCAAGCAATACGAGATCAGCGGGTTGGATAGTCATGCGGCATCCTTAAATGAAAAACCGCCTTTCGGCGGCTTGGTTATTCGGCAGTGAAGAATCGGTAAGTGACTTCGTATTGCAGGTTTGGGTCTTCCCACGGCTCAGTATCGGGCCCAAGAATTGGAGACGCCTCGATGGGCTTTTGAGTGGCGTCCCAATAAACCGAGAACGTCCGGTTGCCAAGAACCAGCGGCAACGGAGTGCCCAGCAGTTGGGTCGCGATCAGGGCGTCCAGCTGCTCACGGGTGACCCAGTCGCCGGTCAGGGTCACTGGTCGTCCGCCCTTCTTCACCCCGCTCTGCTGCAGCAGCATCCCGGTCTGTCCATAGGTTTTTGTCTGCTCCAGTGGCGTCCAATCGAGCTCATCACTCCAGATCAGGTTTTCGCCCTGCCCCAGCGGTAGACCATTCAGTGTTTGGCTCATAGCGTGATCCCTTTAGCGGCGGCGAGCTGGTCAAGCAACTTGTCCAGGTTTTGCTCCTGCTCTGGCGTCACCTGCACTTTTGCCGAGCTCTGGCCGAGTTTGAGCTCAATCGTTTTGCTGACTGCGGTTGATTGGGTGCTGGATGTACTCGTTGCGTTAGCGCTGCTGGAGCCAGTTGATATTGTTGCTGATTTCTTGGCAGTGGCGGCGCTGGCCGCTTCTTCGGCGGCAGCTGCTCGTTTTGCGGCTGCTTCCTCGGCGATGTCCTGCATCTTCTGCTTGTGCAGCTCTTTGAGGATGGCCATCGACTCCTTGGTGTCGGCTATAGCTTGAGCGTCTTGAGCCGTCTTCGCTGCCACCAGCTGGGCCTGTAAGGCAGCCAGCTTGGTTTCATAGTCCCGCTCCTCGATGGCATCCAGAGCACCGTTGTACTGGTCCAGCTCATCCCGCAAGCTGTTTAACGTATTCCGGGCACTGCTCTCGAGTTGGTCCATCTTCGAGCGAGCGGAGTCGATCGCGGAGCGCAGGCCAGAAAGGTCCTGTTCGTCCAGCATGTCCAGGTTGTTGTACAGCCCCTCAGCGCGTTTGACACTTTTGGCAGTGACGTTATCGACATCAGTCAGCTGAGCCGTCATCTTCTCGGCGGCCAGTGCCTGCTTGAGATAGGCCCGTTCGGATGCCAGATATGCCAACCCCAGATCTTTGATATGCCCCTGAATGTCATCGAGGGTGACGGCTGAGCGGATTTCTCGCCATTGTGCAGCATTGTCAGCGAGCTTTTGATTCAACGTAGAGACGGCGCTACTGGCTTCGGAACTCCCCCGCGTCCAGCCCATGATGTTGCTCATCATGGACTCAGTTTGGGCGCTCATGTCCTTGGCCATTTGCTGCAGAGCAGAGCTGTAGTTGCCGATGTAGGCTGCAGCGGCCTGAGCCCCTGCTCTGGTCGCCTCCATGGCTTTTTGAATGTTCTCAGCATTCTGCTCGGTGACGGTTTTCTGGGGTTTTTCACCAGTTCCATTTACTTGATTCTGAAGGCGTAGCAATTCACGCAACTGTTCACTGGTCTGGTCTGCACTGGAGCCTGTGGCATCAATCGACTGGATCAGCGCCACCAGTTGATCAGACAGGCCCAGCGTAGCGGCTTGGGCATAAAGCGAAGCATCGGCATATCGCCCAGTCGCAGCCGCGGCCTCCAATTCTGATTCGGCGTAGACCAGAAATGCCTGACGTTGGACGGCAAGGCTATCACCCGTCAATTTTATACCGGCATAAGCCTTCTTGTTTTCTGCCGCCAGCTTCTCCAAGGCCGCTGCTGACTTAATGCCAAGTTGTTCATAATTACCTGCAGCTTCATCCGCCGCATCAGCATTAGCCTTCTGCTGTTTGGTAGTCTTTTCCAGCTCCTTGTTCACCTTCCCGACCGTCTGCCGATATTCCTCAGCGGACATTTTCCCGGAGGCATACGCCTCCTTGGCTGCCTCCTTCTGCTTATTCAGAAGGTCGATATAGATAGCCGCACCGGCAGCGGATTCTTTGGACAGTTTCTTCGCCGCTTCTGTAGCCTGTGCCAATGACTCGATATAGGGAGCACCTACCAATTTCCCCTTATCATGCAATTCCTGCATGCTATTCGTCAGGGCTTTTATTTCCGCAACGTTATGTGCGGAATCAAATGCCTTATCTAAATACGCTTTAGTGGCCTGTCCGTTGACCTCCGCGGAATTAGCAATAGCGTTCAAGCCAAAAACGAAATCTTGAACAGTTGAGCTAACTCGGCCTGATGCCTGCTCAAGATCGATCCCCGCTTTTGCGAACAGATCTGAGATTGCCGAATTAGTCTGCTCTGTCGTTTCGCGCAGGCCAAGATAATGGCTTTGAATAGCACCGATGCTGGACTTTGATTGTGCCTCGGTATTCTGCATGGCCTTCGCCATGATCACTGACGCGCTTTCTTGCCCGCCAGCCATTTTGGATGTGGCATCAATGATGTCATTCGCATCCTCTTGAAGAGAGGTAGCGAAGGCGTTGTACTCGGCCTTCATCAATCCAGATGATTCCCGGATCTTTCCTGCTAGTCCGTTCTGGCCCATGGCCTCAGCAAGATCGGCAACACTATCCAGTATTTTCGCAATGGCATACGTTGGCTTTAACAGCTCAACAGCAAGACCTTTTACCGTACCAGTGAACAGGTTGAATACAATTCTGAGGCTTTGTACCGCAGCATTTGTCCCTGCGATTAACCCATCAAAACTGCCGCCAATATCTAGGATGAACTGCTTGGTAGCTTCGCCAGTTGTTACCAGCCAATCAGATACCTGCTTCGCGTATTGCTGTAGTCGCCCATCATTCGCCATCTGGTTGATGGTATTGCTCAGCTCTTGGAGTTGGTTCTTTGCCCATTCAAGCACACCAGCGTTGGCGACCGAAGTTTTGAATTCTGTCCAGCTATCCCCGAGGTTTGATAACAATCCGGACATGGTGCTCATTTGCGCATTTGCTGCGCCGACAGACTGATTGCCCATCTCCGAAATCAAAGCCTTGATAGCATCGCGACCCAGCAGGCCGCTTTGCGACATGGCTTGTAACTCTGCGGTCGTTTTGCCAGTAGCTTGAGACAATAAAGCCATGACGGGAACGCCACGCTCTATCATCTGGTTCATCTCTTCTGCTTGAAGCTTTCCTTTCGACCATGCCTGGCCAAGCGCAAGGGTTACGCCCTGCAACCCCTCGAACCCGATGCCTAACTTCGATGATTGATCAACAACAGCCTGCATCGTGCCATCCATAGGATCTAGGCCCATGGACTTTAATCTGATGAATGTTTCAGTGACTTCATTCAGCTGGAGCGGGGTGTCTTTAGCAAACTTCTTGATCCATGCGGTTGCTTGTTGCCCATTTTCAATAGACCCCATTACGGCAGTCATTTGAATTCCAAGCTGCTCTGCCTTATCCCCTGCTTGAAACAAGGACACCAAGCTATCTTTGATGGCTTGGATCCCGACATAAGCCCCAGCCAGTGCAACCAGCTTTCCAGTCAAAGAAACAACGCTGGATGTAAAACCACCTGTTTTTTCATGAAGATCAGCAGTGCTGTTTTTTGTCTTGTCTGCTGCAGCTCCATATTCTTTGAGCTGTTGTTCGCCAGCTTTGAGTTGCTCATTTACCCATTGCTGATCGCCTGCCTGATTGCGTAGCTGTTTCGCTAACCCCGCGATCTCCTGCTCGGCCTGTTCAGTTGCCGCTTTCAATCCTCGCTGTTCTGCGGCCAACTGCTTGGTATTCAGGCCAGACTGTTGCAGTTGGGTGCGCAGACCATTCAGGGTTCCGCTCTGCTTGATGTACTGTTCATCAAGCTGATTCACCTCTTTGCGGGCAGCATTGAACTCCCGGGTCTGCAATTTCAGTGCTTGCTCGGTAGAGCGTAGGGCCTTATCGAGTGTCGCAGTCTCTTTGCTCGAGGCTTTGTATTGCTCGCCGAGAAGCTTTGCTTGTTCTTTGGCGGCCTTCAACTCATCACGCTGGGCTCGAGTTGGGCTGGCGCTGTCTTTGATGCCCTTGGTTAGCAGATCAACCTTGACCTTGGCGGCTTGCCACTCATCAGCCAGCGCCTGGGTGGCGGTCTTGCTGGAGCGATATTCGGCATTGGTCGATGCCACTTGCTGCTTGGAATCCGCCAACCCCTTACCCAACGACGTTGCCCGAGTGCGGGCTTCATCCAGCGTTGAGCTCAGATCAGCGGTGCCCTTCTTCAGGGTCTGGAATTTAGAGATCAGCTGGTCCTGCTGGCGCAGGTTATCCAGGGTGGAAACAAGCTTTTCAACCTCAGCGCTCGATTCCGTTGTCTGGCCTCCCAGGGCATCCAGTTCGTTGATGAGCTTGCCGATCTCGACAAGGCCATCAATGCCGGCAATGATTTTGAGTTGGATTTCGCTCAGGTTTGACATGCTCGACTCACAAAAAAAGAAGGGCGCATAGCGCCCTGTCGTAGTGGGATAATCGTCAGTGGTGACCCGGCTTAAGCCACGTCAAATACTTCGATAGTCCATGGCGCTGTCTTGCCAGCCGGAGTGACCAGCGTTCCCTCCAGCTCGCCTTCAATGAAGTCGCCCTTCATCAGGTCGGTGGCACCTTTGGCGGTAAACACTCCGTGTTCGATGACAACACGCACGCGCTCGTTGGTTGCAAGGTTGACACCATCCACCAGGATCCGGCGTGGCTTGGTGATCTCGGTGGCACCCGATACCTTGGTTCCAGAAACAACCTTGGTCTTGTAGGAGACCTTTACCGCTACGGCCGCCGCCTCCGTCAACGCCATGATCAATCCCAAATCGCGTTTCACTTCGTAGTCAGTGCCCTCCACCAGCGGAGTGCTGTCGGAGGTTTTCTTCACAGACCAACCGGTGGTATCGATGTTCTGGTTGGCCAGCTCCAGATAACCATCAGCAGATAGAGTCACCGCCTCATCTGCCACAGTCTTGGATGTAGTGGCGAACGATTCCGCTTTACCTGCAACGGCGTCAGCCAGCAGAGCTTTGCTGGCGGTATCCCACTTGATGGACACCTTGGCCGGATCCTTCGGCACCTGAACAGCATCCAAGGTCTGGCCGAAGCTCTCTTTCTTATTTGAGGCTCGGCTCTTCTCCTCGGTGGTCGGTGGAGTCAGTTGCAACTGGCTGACGTTGATCGGCCCGGATGCCGGACCATAAACGCCAGCAGACAGGATCTCTGACATGAAAACATCACCTGCCAACAGCAGGCCTGTATCAACAAATTTACCCATGGCGGGCATCTCCTATGCGGATATAAAAAACCCGCCAGAGCGGGTGGTGAGTGTGCAGAAATAGAAAACCCGCCGAAGCGGGTTGAGGTTTAGAGATTGGCGAGCATCACGTCAGGTGGTGTACTCAATGGTGATAGGAATCGAGGTTAGGTACAGCTCAGATTGTATTTCCTCAGGTTCCAGGGTGATCTCTCCAACGCTCAGCTTCAGCAAAGAGGTTCCTTCCAAAGGAACTCCGAATGTCAAAGGAACGAGCGTGTTCAGTACGGAATCGAGCAGTGCATCTCGGGCGGCTCGGCCATCAGAAACATCTTGATACAGGTCGAGCTGTAACGCCCTCGACCGCTTCCATCCGGTCCCGCGCCGTTCGATTCCTCTTTCTTTGAGTTCTCGTAGGTGACACACCGGCAGCGGGGTGTATTCATCAATTTGAGGAATGCCATCACACACGCAATCTGGTTTGCTGAACTCAGAGATCAAACGAATCTTTGTCAGCAGAGCGTCAACGATCACGGTAACTGCGGTCATAGGCCGATCTCCTGTGTGATTCTAATTTCGAGGCTTTTTTGAATCTGCGTGATGTACTGCTCGGTGATGATCCCATCCCACCACTGCTTCAACCCGACGCCAGACGACTGCACAAGCACTTTTTTCCCCGCCTTTTCATAACGGATCAGTGGCTTTTGCTTTTTGCCGTATGGGTTCACAAACCCGTAGACTTGAACTCGCTTGCCGCCTCGCTGCACGAAAACACTTGCCCGAGTTCCTGTTTTATCTTCTGTGGCTGTTGTGAATTTAACCCTTGAGAAAGGTACTCTTTTTGTGTCGAGCGAGATGGTTGCCTCATCCTTCTTTGATGAGGCTCTACCAATCTTGATTCGAGCCTTGACCGACGCCTCGGAAAATCCATCTGCGGTAATGCGCTGGATCAGGTCGGCCCGGGTCTCCTTCGCCTGCTCATTGATGATGCCAGCAATCTGCTGCCTGAGCTTCGCAGGTAACGCCTTGAACTCCTCCATGCGCTCATTCAATCCGACCAGGGTGATGGCTTTCGGTCGCCTGGCACGACTTGTTCCGCCTGACATCAGCTCACCATCACGCGAATTGTGGTGCCATTATCTGAACCTTCCACCTTGCCTTCGATCCGAAAGCTCCGTCCGCGCATGGCAATTAGATCGCCAATTCTGGCAAAGGGCCAAACAAGCTCAGGCAGGATCAGATCGATTTGCTGGCGAGGCTCGGAGCGAGCCCCAACAAGAATATTCTCCATGGCCAGCCACGCCGATATGGCATAAGGCTCACCACCTTTCGGGATGTATTGCGCTGGCTCACCGGCCAGCTTTCTGGCTGCAAGCTGCATCTCACCAGGCGTGACGCTGATGTCCTCGATGAGATACCAATCAGCCCCATGCTTGAGTAACTGTCCAGGCAGAACACCGGCGCGAGGCCGTATCGTGATGAACGTGGTGCCACTGGCATAGATACTGGATTGAGATTCACGCCCTGCTGATTTTGGGGCCACCAGCTTTGCCCATAGAGATCCAAGGTTTGGCCAACTGGGCGGCGAACCTGAGCCAGTCCCAAACCGGGTCAACCGGCTGTTGAGGTCTCCACTTTTAAGCATGCGTCCTCCTAGCCAACTGCCAGATCCCGGTATGGGTTGATCAGGCTTGCATAGGCCAGCGGCAAGGTGGTGGCGATCGTGCCAGTCACTACCGCCTCCCGGTTGGTGTACCAATGGCTGATCAGCATGAGGGCTGCCATCCGCAGTGTCGGCGTTAGCTGCTGAGTAATCGACACCTCTGAACTCACTGCGGGTTCTTGGTCAGCTGGAATTAGCTGCTTGTTGATATCGTTCTCGATCTGGGTAATCGCCGCAGCAATCAATAGCCCGAGATGATCATCTTCTGTGGCGTCATCCAGTTCGAGCCGACACTGTCGCTTTGCCTCCTCAGGACTGATCAGCATGTATTACTCCTGGCCCTGTTCCTGAACCAGATATGGCTCGGCGAGCTTCGATTTAATAAGGTGCTGTGCAACTTCCGGATAGAAGCTGGTGATATCGCCCTTGCTGTAGTTCTTGTACGGCCCCAGCAGGGTGACAACGACCTTCTCTGTAACCGGCGCAATATCAGACTGCCGGTCTTGTAGGCCCGATTCTTCCGCCTTCGTGATGATGTCTTTGTCTTGCTCACCCACCCCAGCACCTGGAGCTGGATTCGGAGCCCCCTGTTCTGACTGGCTCTGTTGTGCAAGCTGTTCGCCTTGCTTTGCATCGGCGACTGGTTGTTTAGCCATGACGGCTCCTTAAGTGATAGCGGAGGAGGAAGAGCCCCGTTCCCGGGGCCCCGTTGTCTTACCAGGTGACACTAGTGCCCAGCGCCAACCCTTCTGGGTGGCGGAAACCAATGTCGTGGTTGGCGACCAAGCGCAGCACAGACTGGTTACGGGAGAAGGCTGTAACGAGGGTGCCAGTGGAGTCGACGTAAGTGGCTTCGCGAGAGAAGTCGATGGTCATGTTGTCCTGCTCACCGATCACCACGTCGTTGAAGTCGGCGAAGTAGATTTCAGACTCATTGGTTCCGGCGCCGAGGTTTACCGGGATGGTATTGGTGTGGGCGATCGGGTAACCCTTGAGCAGCCCTTGCGCCAGCTCCGGATAGACCTTGTTACCATTCCCATCACGCAGACCGAACAGTTTCATGTAACTGCGCGGGCTCAGCGCCCAGCCCGGATTAATCATCAGCGAGTCAGAAGCCATCAGCATCAGAATGAGGCCATCCAAGAAAGCGTCGATCGCTTCCAGAGTCGCGGTCCCGCTCCAAGGCTTGGTACGGCTGGCCGCGGTAGCAATGGCTTTGAACCCAGTCGGGGTGTTATCAGTGCCATCATCGCGCAGGAATGCCTTGTCCTCACGAACAGCCATGGCTGACAGCATGTCACCCAGCACTAACTGCTCGACGTTGTAGCCGGCATTACCAATCAGTTGATTGGACATTGGCACGATGGTGATCATGGTCTTGGCGGAGAGCTTCACATCATCGAAGTTAGCACCGGTAGCTTTTGGGTCAGCACCTTCACCAACATAGCTTGCCGTTGCCCCACCAGCCATGCGAGGCATAGTCAGGTTGCCGTTAGGCAGCGGGACGGATCGAGCCCCCAAGCGGCGAATCACAGTGCGGGGGCGCAACAGTTCGATAACTTCCGAGTGGAAAGACTCAGGGACCAGAGCCCCGCCAGAACCAGCGGCAGTGCTGATAGCCATCGCCACATCCGCATCGCCGATTTCCTTGGCAGCAAACTGCTCGGCCAGTTGCAGATCGCCACCGCCAGCGGCAACCGACATGGCCAGACGGGCCATCTTGGCGCCTTCATATTGCTTGAGCTCTGGCTTTACATGCACAGCAGCGCTGGCACCGACAACGGCGATAGCCTGTACCGGCTTAGCCTGCGCGGCATTCATGCGCTCGGCAGCTTCCAGGCGGTTGATCTGGGCGCTGAGGTTGTCAAATTCTGCAGAGAGCTGATTGAATTCAGTCAGTTGCTCTGCGGTCAGTTCAGTGCCATCGGCTTCGATCTTGGCCAAGGTTTGCACTTTGGCGTTGATGTCGGCGCGCTGGCGGCGGAGTGCTTCGATTTTAAGCATATCGATGGTTCCTTTTGGGCATAAAAAAAGCCCCTTTCGGGGCTTGGTTGTGTGTGCTCCGCCGCAGGGCTAGAGCGTGAGTTGTTGATCCATCGCTCTGGCCCGCAGGCCAATACGCTGGTTTTGTTTGTTCGAGACGGAGACCTTGGAGGCCAGGGCGTTGATGAAATCCTGCGGACTTGCCAGTTCATCAGCCAGCCCACACGCAATTGCATCAGGACCGGAAAACAAGGCAGCCTGGGTAGCAATAACCGCCGCGACATCCAGCCCCCGGTACTTGCTGACTGAGTTGACAAACAGGTCGTAGGCCTGATCCAGTCGGTGATTGATGGCGCTGACGGCTCCCTCGCTGAGAGGTTCATGAGGGGATCCATCGTTCTTGCGCTCGCCACGGTAGAAGGTGGTAAACGTCAGGCCGACTTGGGCCTCCCACTTGGAGACCTCCATGTGTTCCATAATGACACCAACCGATCCGCAACCTCCGGTTTCGCTCACCACCACCCGATTACAGGCGGCGGCAATGAAGTAGGCTGCAGAGTAGGCGCCGTGGTTCACCAGGGCCGTGATGGGCTTGGTAGCCCGGTTGGCATAGATGTAGTCGGCCAATTCCTTGCAGCCGGTTGCCATGCCTCCCCCTGAGTTGATATCCAGAACGATCTCCTTGACTCGTTCATCCGCCAAGGCTGTGGCAATAGCCCCCCGAAGACGCTCATAGCTGGTCAGTTCACTGCAGGTATTGTCGATCTGTCCACGCCGAGCAACCAAAATCCCATGCACTGGGATGATGGCGATTCCAGCCACCTGGTGACGAGACTCGCTTTGTGCCTCCAATGCGACGACTGGCTCGGATGGCATTGGGTCAGCGGCAAAGATGTCAGCATGTTGACCCAGCAGCCGAGGGATCAGCAGGGTTTTCACCGAGGCAACGATGCTCGAGGTAGCGTAGAGCGGCTGGCCAAATGCCATGTCCGCCAAATGGGGGTAGTTAATCAGTTTCGGCATAGAATGGCCTCGATCTCGTTGAGTTGTTCGGCGGTGGCTTTGGTTATTCCGTCCGGCAGCTTTCCGGTCTGGATCATGTTGAGCGGCGTCAGGTAAATGTCGCCACCAGCGACAGGTGACAGATTTTCCAGGCGGCGGATATCGTTGACGCTGAGCCATCCCCACTGGCGACCCAAGGCATAGGATTCGTAACGCGACTTCTGATCACCACGCAGCATGCCGGATACATTGAATTCGATGTAGAGATCGCGCCGCTCACTTGGCAAGAGCAGGTCTCGCATCATGGCTCCTTCTATCCGCTTGAGCCACGCCAGCAGGGTATAGATGACGAACTGGAGACCTTGGTGTTCGATGTTGTTATTGGTAGATCGTTCAAGATCCCCGATCATGTGGGGAGGTACCTTGTACAGACGGCAAATCTCGCTGATGCCGAATTTGCGAGACTCCAGCAACTGAGCCTGCTCATTGTTCATGGCCAATTGCTTGTACTGCATTCCCTCCTGCAGCAGCGCAACAGAAAAGGCATTGCGCAGCCCGGAGTGGCGCTCAACAAACTTATTGAGAAAGGCATCCAGCTTTGCCTGAGATTCGAACTTGGCGCCGCCCGTTGGACTTTCTATAACCCCACTCAGTGTTGTGCCATTGGCAAATACCCGGCTGGCATGTTCATCCACGGCCATGGTCAGGCCGATGGTGTCAGGATTGGTCTGGATCGGTGACAGCCCGACAAAGCCATCCAGAGAGAAGGCCTTGACGTGGTGAACTTGCCGCATAGAAAGGATCTTGTTTCCTTCCCCCAGCAACTGGTAATAGGGCAAGCCATCGGGCCCTTTGAGCACAGCAACCTTATCAGGGTTCACCGGGATCAGCTCGGTGATGAAACCCGCACCATCACGGTCGATCAGGCTATAGCTATTGCCGCGCAGGCCAAGATGACCCATGCGCTGCTCGTTGAATTCAAAGGCGGAGTCTTTCTGGTTTGGCTGGTTGTGGATCAGGTCGTAAAGCGGGTGATCCGTGGCACGCTCGCGCTTGTCACCATCACGGCGGTAGAGCTCACACGGAAGTTGGGCGACCGATTCAGCCAGTAGGGTGACGCAAGCACGGACAGCGGCCACAGCGATGGCCGTTTCAGGGGTGACCAGCACACCCGATTTTGCGGTTCGGCCAACCATGGAGCTCATCCACTGGCTGAAATTGCCAGCCTTGTTACCAGAGCCAAACATCATAGGTAGAAACATCAGCTACCCTCCCGCTTGCGCTTGGCTTCCATTTTTTGCATGGCCACCGCCCGGCTCATCATGCCAGACCAGGCCATGGCCAGGACTCCTGCGGTCAGCAACCCGGCGGGCGGATAGACCAGCCAAGCGCCATAGGAGAGTAATGCCGCCCCTAACAGGCCAACAATGAAGATGGTGAGCTGGATCAGCATAGGACATCCGAAGTTTCGTAAATTGAGCGGTCTTCTTCCCGATCGGGAACCATGGCGCGACCGATGGCCATGATGAGCGCCACCGCGCCGTCTATCTTCTGATCGGCTGATTCTTTGACTGGGCGAACCATGTCATCGTTGCCTGGTAGGTTCTTGCCGATGACGTTGCCAATACACCACGTCATCAAGCTGTTCCCGTCATGATGGAAACGCCCAGACTGAATCGCCGCTTCCAGTTCTTTCATGGGAGTGGACATGTTCTGGTAGTTCTGGGTAATCGTGATTGGACTCATCCCCTCATCCGCAAGGCTGTGTGCCAAGGCGGTAGCCCCCATCGGATCAAGCGGAGTCTCAAGCACATTGGCAATCCGCTGCGCCTCCTTGGCCTCTTCCAAGATTTCCCTGTAGTCGACCTCGGCGCCATCGGTGGCGGTGAGCTCACCAAGGTTCTGCCATTTCTGGTACCGCTCCGCCAGGCGGCGGTTGTCGGTATTGTTCACCGTGTCCTCTGGCACCCAGAACTGGGGAGCGACGCTGTAATAGTGTCGGCGGCCATCGATATCGCGCCAGAAGATCCGAGCCATTGAGTTCATGTCGAGCTTTCGAGCCAAGTCGAATGCCAATATGCATTCCTGTCCCTCGAACTGCTCCAGGGTGAGGGTTCTGTCCTCACACTCTTGCCAACGCTGGAGGTTGAAGAAAGCCGTCTTGGCCGACACCCAAACATTTAGGTGCTTGGTCTTGAACTTGTTGGCGAAGCGAGCTGACTTGATCGCCTTGCTCTGCTGCGTTAGCAGATAATCGGCATAGACGGATATCCCCATGTTGGGATTGGCCTTGGCCAGTACCTTCGGATCAGTCCAGTCGTCGCCTTCGTCAATCGTGTAGATGATTCCAAAAAGCTCATCATCCGGCACCGTGCCGGCCAGCATCTCGATGACTTCCCGGCGCTTGTCGTAGCAAGGACCGTCAATGTTGTAACCAGCAGTGGTGATGATCCACATCAATGGCTGCTTGCGAGCCCCCATCCCTGTCACCATGGTGGTGTAGAGATCGTCAGCATCGTGCTCGTGATATTCATCCACCACGGCACAACTTGGCGATTGCCCGTCACCAGGATTGCCGATCAGTGGTTCAAAGCGGGCGCCGTCAGCAGGGATGCTCAGGTTGGATGCGTTGACCTCAATCCCCCACCGCTCGAGCAAGAACGGGGTGCGCTTGGCCATCAATCTGGCTGGGCGGAATACTTCCCATGCTTGCTTCTCTGTGGTGGCGCCCGAGTAAACCTCTGCGCCGAACTCGTTGTCGGCCGCGAAGCAGTACAGTGCTACCCCGGCAGAGATGGCAGATTTTCCGTTCTTCCGAGGGATCTCAGTGTAAACCTCACGGAACCGCCGAAGGCCGCTGCCCTTGCGAACCCATCCGAAAGCCACGCAGACGACAAACAACTGCCACGGCTCGAGGGTTATTAGCTGCCGCTTGAACGCCCATTCCCCCTTGGTGTGAGGAAGCAGCTGGATGAATTTGGCAGCCCGCTCGGCTTTGTCCTTGTCGAACTTGAATCGAAACTTGGCAGATTTCTCTTTGGTCAGGTCATCAAGGTGACGCTGACAAGCCTGGATAACGTAACGGCAAGCAGGGATCTTTCCTCTGATAACATCACGCGCATATTGGTTCGCCTCGTTGACGAACGGATAGCTTTTGCGTGCTGCCATAGGTCATCCCTAAAAGTCTGCGAAGGGGTTGGCCTCTCCTTTTTTCTTACCGCCACCAATCAGGCGAGAACGGCTTGATGGATCCAATCCAAGCAAGGCTCCGTAACTGGTCATCTGACGCAGTGATTCATTAGCCACGGTGCAAGCTGGGTTTTTTATTGGCCCACCGGTAGCTCCTTCTACAACCAATCCATGAGTTGCCATCTCAATTTCGGCTTTCCGCCATCGAGAGTAAGCAGCACAGAACGCCTCAAGGTTGTGCAAGTCGGTGATGCAAAGCACCTGAGCGCCACACAGCTCACCGATCAGCATGTCCCACAACGTGGCTGCGTACTCATCACCAGCCAACCAATCAGGACAATCCACATTCATCAGAGGGGTGAAGGTTGGTTCGAGCTGATTAATTGCTCGCTTACCAGGGTTACCAGCCAGTAACTTTCTCGCCGTTGGCTTGGCCCTCCGGCCTCGGCCTGGAACGGCTGCTTTCCCAGCCATCGGCCCTCCGGTTTAATTTTTTAATTTCGCGGGTGTGAAAATTTAACGAGGCGGAGCAGTGGGGAAGTCGAAAAGGTGGAAGGATTTGATCCCCCCTACCCCCTCGACTTGCTGATCAGCCTCGCGGCCTGCGCCTCTGCGTACGTCTTTAGCTCATGGCAATGCTTGCAGATGGCCTGCAGGTTGGTCTCGTCGTCGGTGCCGCCTGATGCCTTGTTGGTGATGTGGTCAACCTCGTTTGCAGGCGTGGCGACACCTTGAGCAAGACAGACCAGGCAGAGATAGCGATCTCGTTCGAGGATGCGCTTTCTCAGCTTGCGCCAAGCCCAGTCATACCCACGGTCTTCAGGCTTAACCTGCGCCACATTCCGCCATCCATCAGCCATGTGAGCATGATCTTGGCAGTATCCGTGTCTCTCGGTTGTCAGCCGATTGCATGTGCGCTCTCGGCATACCTTTGGTGTCCGGGGTGGCACACTACCTCCAGGTCTATTGGCTATCGATCGCCGATTGGCAATCAACGATGGTATCAACCTTGGCGGCACACTCGGCCCATGCCAGCTCAATGTCGTCAGTGTTGGAGTTCAGGTCCCTGTTGGCCTGTGGGCTGACTGCCGGCAGAACGCACGGAGTTACCTTCGGACAGCCATTGGTAATAAGCCTTTGCTCCGGTAATGGCTGGGCGCACCCGCATGCGAGCAACACCATCAGGCAACAGAGCGTCAGCCCAATGCTTGATCTGTTCATTCTCTGACTCCAGTTGACGTAAGCGCTGGCGCCGAACAGTTGCTTCGCTACTCAGTGAAGCAACCATCGACTGCTGCTCTGCAACGAGTTCGGCATTCTTCTGCGACTGTTCTCGGTACGCGGCTAGCACTTTGCTTTGCCCTGCCAGTTGCTGCTCAGTTGATCTCAGCTTGCCTTGGTTCTCGGCGGCTAGCACTTTGTAGTAATTGGCGTAGATGAGGATGCCCGCAATCAGTAGAGCAATACCCATCCATGTCACAACGGTTCGAGTGATTGGACTCATTGGCCAATACCGCCAAAGCGCTGGTACATGCGGATCAGGTCAGCCAGCTTATGTTCCCGCTGGCCATATCCAGCACCCGGCAAGCTGGCCCATATGTTTGAACAACGAGATATAGCCTCCGAGACCTTACCGGTGATAATCAACTGATAGGCCCTTCGCTCCTTGATCTGCTGGATTGCGATCTTGTCCTGACTGACAGGGGAAAAATCCGGAAGGCCAAGCTGTTTGCGGTACGGCTCGTAGTAGCGAGACAGCAGCTGGTAGCGCCCAGCAGCAGTAGACTTAATCTTTGCGTTAACCTGGACCCGTAGGTTCGGATGTTTGCTGTAGTCAGTGAAGAAACCGGCCGGGTCAACGATATCGTTGTACCCATCATCTCCCTTTCCAATCGTTCCCTCACTCCATGCCAGCATATCGAGGAATGCGACTACGTTCGGATGCTCATTAATTCTGGCCATCGCCGCCCGCCTTCTTTGTCAAAAATAACTCTGCAGCAGATCGGAGCTTGTCGACCCCGAGGAACCCAACCATCCCGCCGATGAACCCACTGGCAGAGGTAGGGACGCCAATCCACTCCATCGCGCTCATCAGCGACAAGCTGATAGCGCCACACATCAAGGACTCGAGGACGCGCTGACGAACCGACCCACCCGAGTAGGTCACTCGGATGTAGGCAGTAACTAAGGCAAGGAAAGCGCCATAGATGGTCGTCTGGTGGGCGTCTATCCACCACAGCACGAAGGCCCACAGGCCAGGGTCTCTGTTTGGCATCTTCATATCCACCACCCCGGTGGGGCCACAAATGAAAAGCCCCGACAAAAGTCAGGGCTCAGAAATGAGAAAACCCACACAAGGTGGGTTCAGAGCGGAAAAACCGCAGCATGGGAATTTAAGCACTAAATCTGGTACGTTTCAACATATTCACTTCAATATGTTGTGGTTTGCTATACGTGCTTACCCATTCGGATAGGATGTAAACGATTGCGAAGACTCAGGCTCAACGAACCACTAGGAAACCGCTCTGGTTGATGTATTTTAGCAAAAACAATTTCTGTTTCGTGTTATCTCATACAATTCTTTTAATAAACCACCATTCGATGGTTTTGCCATTAGGAATGGCCTAATCATACTAGCTGTATTTCATGAAGCAGAAAGCTGATTAGTGTAGCTGTGAAAATTCATAGCTGTGAAGAATCTGCTACCGAGTGAAAGTCAACCAAGTTGTACCTTATTGTATTTTTGACGAGCAACTCGCTCATCGTGATATTTGATACAGACCTAACATCAACGGATTCTTTAAATATCCGAATACCTAATTTACGAGCTAAATCCGATCGAGTTATTGTTTGATCTTCTTCGCCAGGGGCTTTCACCTTATCGCTAAAGAGACGCTGAACCAATTGTGTCTTAATCGGTAGCGGATCGACATCTTCGTAGCAAGCCACTAATATTTCAAGATCATAAGGGCCGATGAGCGCTCCAATCTCTTTATTCAGTCCGTCTTCATCACTTGTGATTGTCAGGAATACCCCATACAAATCCAAGTGAGATCTTTTCGCAAGTTTGTCGATCTCCTCTCTAATCTTACTCTGGCCAAGAATCACATTAAATTCATCTGGTAACGCAATCCTCGTGTATCCACGAGATAACCAAGAACTGAATTTATCTAACCAAAGATCTTTATTGCTGAATGGCTGAGTGTATTGATTTTCGAGCTTGAATTGTGGTGCCTCGATCTCACACAGGTTTTTTCTTGGAATCCATAATCTTTTCTGTGAATCAGCCAACAGCAATAAGTTTTGGTTTTCACCACTGGCAGTCAGGTGAATTTTTCGAGGGTTAGATCCATTGGCATAATCATTCGACAGATTCGGTATTTTTGATGCACCAATCAATTCAATAACAGGTACCGTGTCGAAATTATCATTGTAAATATTGCAGGCCTGCGATGCGATAATCCACCATTCGCAATCGCTGTGCGCCTGAGAAGTGTTAGGGATGCTGTCTCTGTGGATCAGCGATCCCTGCCACCATCCTTTGGCATTTAGCTCATTAAGAATAAGTTGATCTTCATCGGATATCTGCTTCACGAATAATCCCGTCTACTACACTGTTATGTCCTTGCGGTCTACTGTCCGTCGGAGGTTTTTGAATATTCGAAATCATTCGTGGGGCGAGCTCGTTGATCATTTCGCTCAGTTCTGCTTCAAGCCGATCCTGGTTGGCAGCAGTGTTGAGCACGTTGATAAACGATCTACCATTGAGCGGAAGATTCCAGACCTTTTTCAAGCTCTTCATGTCTACTAAAACAGATTTCGAACGAACAATATTGTAAAGAGCGTTGATCCGAGTGACGATATTCGGTCTAGGAGCAGAACCTTCATACCAGTCATAAACTGTTTTTCTGGTTACATTAAACAGTTCGGATATCTGTGTAACTGTCAGGCATAAAAAATCCTTTATCGTATTCAACTGCTCAACAATGCTCAGAGATTCTATTTTTTCCTGAACAACAGTTCTTACCTGCTCTCTCGATGTAGATATAATAATCGGATGACCATCAATCAGTATAACAAATCTTTGATTAATCTGTGGAGCAGTCGCATTTACAGTTGCAGTTGCAGTTGCAGTTGCAGTTGCAGTTGCAGTTGCAGTTGCAGTTGCAGTTGCAGTTGCAGTAACTTTGGAGCTAACGCCTCTTGAGAACAAATTGGAAACCATTTCCATGAAACCTGTAGCCGTGGCTTTGTAGCCTGACTGAGACCTCATAGGAATATAATTCATTGAACTGGAATTCATGGTTAATGCAGTCATTTTTCACCTTTCCATGACGCAAACGCGTAGTCAGTGAATACGTCTTTATGTCTAAAGAAATCATTTGCGACCGAGTGTAGTTCTCGCAAATATTGTAGCGCATCCTGTGCCGAATTTACTCTTAATGGTTGCTTCACTTGGTGAATAGCATCCATATCGATCAAGGATTCTCCGGGTTTCAGATTTTCGACATGCACTCCAACCGCCGGATCTTGAGCCATGAAAAGTACGTTCATTAGGTCTTCACTAATGCTTGGTTGTCCTGGGAAGTTTGTATAGCGAACACGAAGCTCCTTATCCAAGCCACATTGGTAGCTAGTCATACTGGATCCACCTAGCTGCTCAAAACCTTCAAATCTAGGAGCCAACAGCTGAGCAGATACGTATTTTTCAAGCTCTTCCTGAGATGAGGTTTTTATGTGATCGATAAAACGCACTCCCATCGCGTTAATATCTATAAATCTCATTTGTTGCAGCAACTGACTTAGAACACGTTCTAGCACTTTTTCAAATTCAGTGTAACTAGTGTAATTGCGAGTGAAAATGAAAACCTGCTCAGCTGAAAACTGAATTCCAAGATTTCGGTCAGGAGACAGCAACATCCACATCTTAGAAGTCGTAAACTCAGGCTGCATGGACATACTAGGAGTCGGTACTTGGAACTGGAACTCGTGGGTCAATGGCGCAATGTCTCGAAGCGCATCTTGGATCTGCGGAAACCGTTCTGACAGCAGCGGCCAAGGGGCGAATCGAATGGATGTGAGTACATAGACGAGAGGAGAGTTCTGGAGGATACCTGAACGATTTGTCATCACGATTGGCAACCCGAATAATGAGTAAGAATTTATCTAACTATACACCAAAGTAAACACATGTCGATCATTTGACGATGTAGTAACAGGAGATTGGAAAAAATTTTTGCAAGCGGCATTCTGATCATCTCATTGAAATAGCCTGTGTACTAAATCACGGGTCGGATGACCTGACAACTAGGTGTTTTTCGCGTTTAAACCTTGGTAATCCATGCACCCCATCTGTTTGGCCACTACAACCAGACGTTGCATGTACCCGAGTTCTGGATAATCGATCTTGATCCGCTTCGCTTGTTGATTGCACTGTTCAATTTTGTTCACATCGTTACCTATGGTTCACCCGCCCGCTGCAAGCCCACACCTTCCAATCAAGTTCAGCCAGAAGCCTTGTCACATCTGCTAGAACTGCATCATGTGCAGCACCCCAGTTGTTGTGTGCAATCCCACACGCCGACGCCATTGCTCGCTGTGACATCCGACTCCGGCCAGCACCATGGCATCGAGGACATTCCTCCAGCACTGGCTGAATTGACCAATCAACGCCATAGGGCATCGTATAGCGCCCGGTGTGAACCTTGCCTGCGCCATCACACACATTGCATATCGGCGCCATGTACTCCTGCAGTGCTACCTCCACCAGCCCGGCGCGGGTTTCACGCTTAAGGCGATATCGCCGGAGACCACAAAACAGGTCGATGCTCATTTGCAGGTAGCGCACAACCGGCAACAGTTTGGCCTCGTGGCCACAGTAGCGGTAATAAGCCCAGTCCAGCGCCGGGCCATTGAGCCCCTTGAGCAAACCAACCCGATCGGCAAAATCCCATACCGGCTTGCCACCAAACCCCATCCCGTCAATCTGCTTTGCCCGCGGCGTCAGCCCGGCCAGAACGATAGCCACATTCATTCAGCACTCCCCTTAATGGTCACCACCAGGCGTCCACCTTTTGTTATCTCTCCCCGGCTTACGGTGAGCCGGTCGATTTGGCTGTCATCCAGCCAGACGCCTGCATGGGTCAACGCATCCAGCGTCGCCTTTAGGACGTTATCCAGATCCCGAGCCCGGCGATCGGGCGGCATAGCCACCAGCGACACGTCAAGCCGACCTGCCAGATTCTTGCCTGCAGCTCTCGCAATCAGGCAGTGCTGGGCTGCTAAGGTGCGGAACTGGCGGCCCTCGACGCTCAGCAGCGTTTGCGGTCGGCCCCTGACCACAACATTCCGCCAGATCCGGTTAGTGCTGGGTGGCCACGGCAACTCAATCGTGATGTCGTTCATTCAAGCGCACCCACTTTCAGTGCTCGATCCAGTGTTGCAACCAGGTGCTCGAGCTGGCTGCCGTGTTTGCGCTCCCATCCGGATACATCTCGGTGAAGTTCGTCGTGGTGCTGCCTGCACAGCGGAAACGTGAACAAATCGTGCGACTTACTGCCCATCTTCCCCTGCCCGTGCCCGATTAAGTGGTGCGGATCATCGGCCTGCTGCTGACAGACCACGCAGGGCTGCACCTTCACAAAGCGCGTATAGGCTTCGCATTTCCACCGCATCGGCTTTGGCCTGGGAATGAATGACAGCGGAGGCTCAGCATCGGCAATGAAGCGAACCACAGGCTTAGCCAGCCGCTGGATCTGCTCTGTTGGCTCAGGGAGGTACTGATCATCGGTATCCATTAACCCAAGGGGAGTCTGCCGGGATGATGATTCAGGGCGCCCAAGTACCGCCCGTGTGATGCTTTCCGGCAACCGGTCAATCCACCCGTTTAATGTCAGCCACCAGCACAGCTCAGGAAGAGACACGGCATGACCAGTGGGGAGGTGCAATCCGCCGCGGATCACCTGCAGCCAGAACGCAGCCTGGTTGCGCAGCGCCGCTTCTTGAATCACCGCCTCATCTGCCAACTCGTGGTCGTGGATCCAGCACAACCGAACCCAGCTCCCGCCAACCTTTCGCAGCGTCACTTCCTTGTGGCACTCATCACTGGCCATCTGGCAACCGTGGCCACGACGAATGAAGGCCTGGAGAGAATCCAGATGCCGGGCACTGAGCTCACCCAGGGCATTCCACAGTGGGACCAACCGCCGATCGGCAAGTAGCGGGCTCTCTGCTGCAACTCCAGGAATATTCACCAACCCGGGTTGAAGTGAATCGAATGCCGCCGGCGCCGAAGAGAGCAAAACACTCCCTCGAGGGGCCTGAGCCAACTGACTGCCCAGCTTCAGGACTAGAAGCCCCAACTCATTCACCGGTACCGCTGTCGCCAGAACTGCCTGCATCTTTAACCCCTAACTGCTCTCGTAATCGGCCTCTAACTTGAGCCGTGAAATACTCTTGCCGTTCCTTGTCGCCTGATTCCATCAACAACCGCAGATACATGGACACCAACCGCTGCGCTTTCTTGCCTATCTCCAACCGCTCCTTGTTGGTGAAGGTGTTCCGCATCGCCCCGATCCGGTACTGGTGCCTGCTCCACGCTGGTTTATCCATGCCCGCCTCTCACGACTCTCTTTGAATGCCTGCCGGTACCGGTTCAGCCAGTCCCTGAAATACGCTCGGTACGCTTCAGGGCACTTTTCCACCTCATCCCGGATCTGCTCGGCAGTTGCCATACCTGCATCCATTCGCCAGCACCAGCCATATGCCTCGAAATGCCACTTGGTTCTCTCGGCATCCTCCTGCGTCAGCGGTTGGAGCTTCACGGCTTCGGCTTACCCGGGCGATACCGGCCAGGGCGATTCGGTTTCACATCCGGAGCAACAACGCGGAGCCGGTTCGGTATTTGCCGCATCGGTCCTTTATGCCCAGGGTGCTCCTTCATCTTCTGCAGCTCAGCCTGCTCCCATTCGTCCTCGTAGTGTCCACTCATGCCGCCTTCTCCCCGAGTAAGCCGAGAACGCCAAGCAGATCCTTGAATCGACTTTGGAACCAGTGAGGCTGGGTCTCCCGTGGGCTGCGCGGATCAACGATGTTTTTGCCGTACAGCAACCCTCGGGGTGACACAGCCCAGAACTCGCGCTGCTGGCCCTGTGCCTTGGTGCTTGGCCGGGTCATCTTCTCCAGCAGACCATGGGATGCCAGCATGGTGTTGAAGGCCTTGGCGCTCATCTGAACATTGAAGGCCTTGAGTCCTTCGGTTGCAGAGAATGTCGGGCGGGAACTGCCATCGACGGCATCACTCGGCGCATCGATGGCGTAAGAAGGTAGAAGGTTTGGCAGATGATGCTGAGCCTGGATCTTTTGCAGCATCCCCAGCCGACCAGAACTGCTCATGTTCAACATGCGGGCCGACACCTCAGCAAACAGGAGGTCACGCTGCACTGCCGCCACATCAGGAATGGCCGGAACCCCGTAGCTGCCAGTCTTGCGAATGGCGGGAATCACCTCACTCGTCACCCAGCGCTTGAACGCCTTGGCCGTTGGCAACTTGCTGCCGAAGATCAGCGAGTAAAGCCCTGCCTCGTTAAAGTAGGAAATTGACTGCATGCCGCTTGATGTGGGGGTGTCTCGTTTCGTTACATCCCCCTCATCAACATGGTCTGCCACTGCCTTCCGAGGATTGCTATATCCAAGGGCTCGACACACATCAGCAGCACAGAACCAAGGCTCGCCAATCTCATCGGTAACAATCCGCACCAACCCAAACTGCTCACTGTCAAAACGCATCAGATCCATGATCACCCCCTACACCATCAATGCCCGGTGACTGCGCACCACAGGCAGGCCATCAACAGGCGTCCCCAGATCCAGCGCGACCTGCACCAGGGCAAACGCACGGGACCGAGTAAACTCAACCCGGGCTCCTTTGCTGTCTTGCCAACCAGGCAGGAATGCCACCACCTCACACTCCATCATCATCGGGATAGCGATCCGCATGTATTGGTGATGCTCCCAGCCATCTGGCAAGATCGCAGGGTTCATGACCTTGGCCCCGAGCCCTTCCAGATACTCAGCCGCAGCACTGAAAGCTGGCCGGTTCATCTCTGGCAATCCAGTCATAGGTCCTGCGATGTAGACCTTGCGGCCATCAAGTGCAATTTGCTTGTACTCGGTCGCGTGGTGGATCAACTGAGCCCTGACTTTGGCCCCTTTCTCATGGGTATTAACGGTCATTCCCAACCTCCAGAACTCGGCGGCCGGTCAGGGCCACAATATGGTCAATGCGCATCAGCAACTTCCCCATCCCCGCAACAAACAAGATCAACACCAGTACCGGTATCCGGATTACCAGGGTCAGTGCCCAGATGAACCGAGTCGGCCAAATGGAGAACCCACAGAACAGCACTACTGATGTCACCATCAGAACCATGCCCATGGTGTTATCAGCAGCCACCGGCGCCGCCATAGCTGGCAGGCTCATAGCCGCCGCCAGGAACAACAACACGAGCGCATTCAGTACCCAGAAAAGGACTTTCCCCAGACGGTTATTCATTACCCTTGCTCTCCTTCCGCACCCGGGCGGCCAGCTCAACCAACTCACTCACACCTGCATTGCCTGTCAGTTCAGGATCGAGGTGATCACCATAATCACGAGGGTCCAGTGTCGGAGTGCTGACCATCGCCAACACCAGCAACAGCACCAACCCACCCAGAGCGATAACACCGAGAACCCATAACATCAGATCACCTTCCCGGTTACCTGGTGGCCTCGGCCCTGCACCCGGGCGATCAGCCCGTCGACATAGCGAGGCAACTCTTCACGAACCAACTGCCCACGCAGCACCAGAGCTTCCGCCTGCATCTCCAGGGCGCGAATCGACACACTAGGGACAACAGCCGGCACATCGCACCCAGCCAATTCAACGCAGACACGGCGAACATCAACCGGGCGAGGAGCAAACTGCCGATCGGCATCATTGGCCAGTGCCATCACAGCCTCTCGGATCTGCGCCGGAGTAAACCCCTTGAGCAGCTGCCCGAACGCCATGGCCGCACCACGAGCGTTTCCGTCCAGTTGGTTGGCGCTGGCTGGCCACAATCCGGCCATCAGCGGGAACAGCTCATCAGCCAGGAACGAGGCCATCCGGTCGGTAACGGCCTGGGCATCGGACCGAGCAACTGCGCCGGTGATTGGCGCCACATCACAGCGGGGTGTCATCGTCATAGAGCCCCCGACCTTGTGCTTGCATCGCCATCGACGCTTGCTGTGCGGCTGCGAGGTTGCTCAGCGGTCTGGTGCGGCTCGTTACGCCACTCTGGGCGTTCGACCGCTTGAGCTGCAGGGCATCCCACTGGGACCGGAGCTTGTCCGGCGACTGGCAGAACTCCAGCTCTCGACCGGTCTTGCAGACGAACGCAAAAAGTTCACAGATTTCTCGGTGACTGCGGCCGTCATGCTCACGCATCAGTCGAATATCGTTTGACCAGCGAGCCAGAGAGGGTGCCTTGGGTTCGGACAGCCCTCGGATGGCAAACGACTTGGCTCTGGTATCACGGATCCACTCAGCGCACTGCTGGTCGTCAGCCGTGCCCCACAGCAAGGTCTTGCCACTGCGAGCGTGGATGGTTGCGGTTTCTGGAAGGGGTGAATCATTCGGATGATCTGTCGGCATGGTCTGGGTCGAGGTCGCGTCAGCGAACTCGGACCCAACAGGATTTAGATCTGGATCTATGGTTTGTTTATTTGTTTTATTGTTTAGATCTTCGGCGTGTAATTCGGCGTGTAATTCCGCGCCTAAATCTGCGGGCAATTCGTTGCTATACCCACTTGCGCCCAGTGCTGGCGCGGCTTTCAAATTGGCATCCAATTCCGCGAAATTAGTTTCATCAAATGCGCGGTTAATTCCGCGCTGATAGTCGTCATAGTTGCTCAACGCGATGACCGTGTAGCCTCGCGACCCACGCTGAGTCATACGACTGATCATGCCATCGCGCTCGAACGCCTCCAGAGAGCGCCTAGCGCTGTCCTCACTGACGCCACACTCCTGTGCCAGCTTGGCAACAGAGGTAACAATCTGCCCACGCTGGCGGCGAATAGTGTTGCGATTAAAGGTCACAGCATCACTGTCATAGGATGCTTCCAGCATTAGGTGGACCCACACGGCAAACCGTTCAGGCATGTTCTTGAATGGAACACTCAACAGGCTCCGATACATCAGCACAAAGCCGGTTCGCTTATTGTCACTCACCCGCTCCCCCTTGGCTGCCTGGGCAACCATAGGCCGCCCAAACTCGGCACGAACTACGCTACCCATTCCGCACCTCACTTACCTTCGCATTGAGCGCCTGGGCTGCCGCATCACGATCTAAGCGCTCACCGCGTAAATACCAGCCCCAGCCTTGACCTGGGCGACTCATCAAAACAAGACAAGCGCCTTGTCGTTTCAATTGCGTTTCGGTACTCTTTTCCATGTTCACGGTCTCCTTGCGACCTAGTGTTCCGAGCCCCGACTGTTTGCGCAGTGCGGGGCGTTTTTTTATCCACAATTCGGTGCCCTTAACGCCGGGCCGCGACCTGTTTGGGTCAGGCTTCCTTCTTGTGTTATGGTTCAGCTGCTCAATTCCCAACCAACAACACAGGAGTCAATATGCTGATAGACAAAGGCAACGCCCAGGTTCCTTACCGGCCTGTCCCACCTCCACCAGCGCCAACACCACCCAAGCAGTAACCCCAAAAGGACACCGCCATGAGCAACTACAATCTGATGTTCAACATCCGCTACACCTTCCACCTCGAGACCATGCAAGCCACGCTGTGCGGCCGCATTGACCGCGGCATGAGCATCGGTCAGATATTCCTTGGTGCCATGTGTGCCGGGTTTGTCGAGCTGGCCCCGTACATCGGAGCGATCATCGCTCTGTTGTCGGCGGTGTCCCTGGTGTGTCAATTCGGGGCTAAGGCTGTTCGTGCCGAGCAGCAGGCCAGAAACGTTAAAGCTCTGCTCGCTTTCGATGGCGATGAGACAGAACTCAAGCAGCGATTCATGGCGATCCAGGACAACGACAGCGAGGTATTCGGCGCCCTGCGCAATGCAGCACACATTCGGGCCTCCATCGCGCTCGGTGTGCCTGATAGCCACCAGCTGACGGGATTGGAAAAACTGTGCTCGTTCCTTGCTGGCGATCTGCCGACTCATAGCTGATTAACCCCGCCCAGCGTTCAGTTCGCGAACATTGGCGCCAGTCGAGCAGATAAGGCCCAGTACATGCTGGGCCGACTCCCGCCCAACACGCTCAATCTGAGCTTGCTCAAGCCGATCAATCACGCCATCACGGCGAGCATCATGAATAACCTGCATCAGTTGCCCGAAAATGGATTGAGCCAGCAGCACCTGCTCCACCAGATCCTCGTCACTCACCGCACCTGCAGGCATATCCACCAGCATCTGCCCACGGCTCAAAGCCCAAGCGGAAATAATGGCGTTGTCGTTCGTAAACTCGGTGACAGCAATGGCTTCAGACAGGGTTAAGTGATGCCCTTCACATGCTGGATTAAACTTATTGATCAGCGTGGATGGGCGTTTGCAGCTCATGAGGCGTGCCATCTGAGTAATGTTGTATCGCCGTCCAAGCTGGTAAACGGCCTCGATGGGATCAGATGCGTGAGAGTTGTCACGCTCAACTCTCGTAGTTGTTTTATCTAACTGTGTCATCATTGGCCTCATGAATGAATTAGTGGCTGGACTTGCGGTAGTCGTCAGGGTTGAACTTGAGCGATCCATTGGTCAGTTCATCCAGCTGGCGGGCACGGAGTTCAGGAATCACATCAGGCCACCGACAAACGGCTGGATGTTTGATGCCGAGAGCCTTGGCAACCTCAGACACGCCACCGAAATGGTCTATAACACTTTGCTTTTTCATCGTTCACACCCAATGGAATGGATGCCTCAATGTACCAATCGTTACATAAACATGCAACCACAGTTACCAATCCCTCGCGTAACATTTGTTACACGGCGGATAATTCTTTAGGTGATGATGTGGGTGCTTTCGGTGACAGGGTTAGAGCAAGAAGAGTTCAGCTGGGGCTAACCCAGGATCAGGTTGCCAAACTGGTTTCTGTTAGCCGAGTGGCTATTACAAAGTGGGAAAATGGAACTACTCAGCCTGAAGGCGAAAATCTGTTTAGCCTATCCAAGGCATTGAATTGTGATATCGAGTGGCTCTTGTACGGCAAGACAGATCACAAGCAGATTACGGAACCAATGTCGCTTTATGCCACCACCGCAAGGCGAGTTCCTCTGATCTCATGGGTGCGCGCTGGCGAATGGACAGACACCTGCCAAGCGGCAACATTAGCCGACTGCTCTGATTGGGTGTCGACAACGGCCAGTGTATCAAGAAGCGCATTCGCCCTCACGGTGAGGGGTGACAGCATGCAGCGGGCTGATGGACAGAGCATTCCAGATGGCGCAAAGATCATTGTTGAACCGCAGTTTGACCCAGACCATATAGCAGGCAAGGTTGTAGTAGCAATGCTTGACGGCGGCAATGAAGCCACCGTCAAGGAGTTAATGATCGATGGCCCAAACCGTTATCTGGTCCCATGGAATGCCCGCTATAACCCGATCCCTATCAATGGAAATTGCCGCATTGTTGGAATTGTAAAACAAGTAGTGATTGACCTGTGTCTATGATTTCGCATCACCGCAAAACGGGCATACATGCGCGTCAATGCGGATCTTCTCACCACACATAACGCAACTTTCACGTTCTTTATCCTCAAGTACGAAGGCAATAATGATTCCTAGTGGGCCAAGTATCGCCCCAAACCAAAAACCTTCTAATGCATTCCCAGTTCTGCGCCCAACGTAATATCCAGTGATACCAAAAGGCGCGACCATTGCTAACAACAGATACAGTGGCCACATCGGTACCTTGCTGCTTGAAATTGCAAATACCAAAATAAACACCACCACTGCAGTTAGTGAAATAAGAACGGTATTGCCTTTATTGTTTGCTGTGTTTCCTACTGATTTCATTGTCTGATTCAATAATTCTTTCTTGCTACTTGAACTGCTAACTGAACTATCGTCAGTCCATGTTGATGGATCTTTTACAGGGTTCTGTTTTTCAGTTTTACCCCCATCAAAACCACACTGATTACAAATCACATCACCCTCGATCAGGTTTCCGCATCTAGGGCACGCCACTATCTCACTCATAACACCTCCTTGTGGTTAATCACCCCAGTTTAATAGATCCATATGCGGCAAAAAACAACAGCTTTAAATGCCAAGGTAACTTTCATTACATTTCACATTGACAGCAAATGTTCCTGTAGTTACATTGATTGTCGTACAAACATATTCATCCACCCCAGCCGGAGGGCCAGCACAACACTGGCAGAGCGTAGCCGCTCTTGGGGACATAACAGGATAGGAGAGAAGAGATGACTCAACAGGTAGCAGCGCAAGCTCACGAGATCGGCCAAGTGGCACAGGCAGTAAGCGAAGCCATTAAAGGTCTGGGTGAAATCAACACACTGGTTGAGCAGGTGAAGGAGTGCGCAGCTCCAAAGCCGCAAAAAATGCGGGCTATTAACGCCACTGAACTGCTGCAGGTAGCCACCAAAGCATCTGCAACTATCCAGCATGAGCTTGAGGCGCTGAGGGAACAAGGCGTGGGGTGCTATGACGAACAGATGGACAGGTTGCTCATGGCGTTGAACTCCGCCAGAGCAACCGGGTTAAAGGTAGAGCAGGTTGATCGCTAGCAGGTTACACCGCTCGGCTTATTTGTTACGTCAACCTTTGCAACGACTGAATTGAATACAACATTGAACATTTGCTCAAAGGTAGCGGATTCAGTGCTGACACCAGCTTGGCGAGCAATAACAGCAGTGTAGTGATGGGCGTTATTTGTCTCGAGTGCAGCCAAGTGTTCCAAAGCCATTTTAGCAATTGCGAGACGATCTTCTCTTGATAGAGACATAGCAGTTTTCTCTCTTTGGTTGTGGGACTTAAGAGAGTACCACGGGGCCGGCCGTGGCGAAATTACCGGCACAAATTTGGTGAGAGACCCCAGCCGGCGGTGGGGACATAACACCGGCAACCGGGCCAGCAGCCTCCGCGGCGCTCCCCTGGAAAGACTCTCGACAGTCGACCAGGGTGCAATCCGAAAAATGACTGGTGACCGGCTGACGCTGGAAAGACAGAAGAGGGTTAACCCCACCTGGTGAGAGGCCAGGCCAGATTGGACTGGTTAGGCGTAACACCCTAGCCAACCCAATACGGACCACGGAGATACGGACATGGCAGAAGAACTGATTATCCATTACCGCCTGTGCAAACACCTCGGCTGGGAGATTGGGGAGTTCATCTGCCGGTTCGGGTACCAGGTGCAGGCCCATATCGCTGCAACCGGTGATGTCGATGCCGTGCGGACCAACATGATCAAGCTTTAACCGGCCTTGCGCCAAACGCTCTTTAACAATCAGGTTTCATCATCACGCCCGGATCCGCAGGTGAACAACACAGCGCACCGACCGGCAGACGTTAGACCAGCACGGCCGCTGATGCGAAGCAGCCAGGCGTGATGAATAGATTGGCGGTGACACTCTGCTGGCCTTAGGGCTGGGTGATGAGTCGCAACGGGAACAGCGCCCCGCACCGCCCACAATCGCATGGGTATCACAGGGTTTTAGACCGAGCATTGAAGGTCGCTACTCTGATGCTGGTGCCCAGCCGATTGTGAAGCCTGCCGGCTGGCCAGAACCGGAAACCACGAAGAGGTGAAGCATCATGTAGCAACCACATCAAAGCAGTCGGGGCGGCAACCTGATAACCAAATAGCCATGAGTCACCAGTGTGGTGAGCGCGGTAAGTCGGCCGTGTTAATTCAACATAAACAGCGACCCGGTAAGGCAGTCTGATGGCTTGCTACTCAGACACTGGCATTGGCGGCCGTCGTGCGACAGGATGACGCGAGCAAGCGCCCGGATGACGTAACCGGGAGGCCTCAGTAATGAGGCCACAACTGGGATTGCTCTGAAATGGTAGGCCTGCCGGATCTTGTGGCTCACACGCAAAGATGCAGAGCAATCCACAGTTGTGGTTAATCGTTAGACGGCCAGGTGGGCCATACCAGGGCATTGACTCTGTGAAGCTCGCCACGATGCAGCCGAGAAATCGGGTGGAGTCCTGCACCACAACGCCTATCGGGAGAACCTAGTGGGCAAGCGTTGCTCCTAGCGATACAAGGAGCACACAACTGGGATTGCATTTGGTCGGGCCTAGGCCGCTCAACGTTGGGGCTTAATGGACGCTTGAGTAATGCAATCCACAGTTGTGGCAACACAACGATGGTAGGTTTTGTCAGTAATCGAGCGGCTGTTTTATCATCTAAAGCAAATGCAAACGATGACCTGATCCGAGTCGCTGCTTAATACCCAGCATGCTCGCGAGGTATTCCGATTCCTCGTCACCTAATTCGGCGGAGCGGCTCACAGCTCTGATTAATAAGAGTGAGCACACAACCGCATGGGCTCTGCTTGCTGATAAATCGCTTAGGCAGCAAACCAATGGAATGGCGATCACTTCCATAGAGCCCAGCCGGTTGTGGTGAATGCGCAGTGCTGATGCGCAATTGGTGTAAATGGGGACGCCGTTAGGTACGCATCATCGGCCTACATGAATGGCCGTAACAGTACCCATGATGCCGGGATCAGCTCCGGCCACCACAACCAAACGTAGATGGCATGCTAGGGTCGAAAGGCTTGGGGCATGTTTTTTGAAGAAGGCAGGTGACGACCAGCCAAGTCCTCGGAGTGCTGACCTCTGTCGCTCGATAGGGTCGAAACGCCAGACTCGGGGCAACCTAACACCGCAGTACCCAGTCGCTAAACACCCAACAAGTGACGCTAACACCTCAGAGACACCACCACTGATTCCCTCCACCTCGCCGGGCTATGCCCGACAGACGTGTAGCCGTCACGAGGCGTAGGCCTTACACGGAGCGGGAACATGCGAACCCATTCAACGCATCGCAAGCAGATCGCCAAAATCCTCGAGGACCACGCGGGAAAGAAGTCAGTGCCAGAACTGGCCAAAGAGCTGGGCTTGTCGATTGGCTACCTCCGCTGCACCGCGCAGTCATACGGCATCAGCATGGCGATGCCTCCCAAGGTCACCGAACACGACAAGTGCCTGATGCGCCTATTGCGTGCCGAAGGCATGACCCTAGCGGAGATAGCCGAGAAGTTTGAATGCGGCATCAAAACCGTATGCATCGCATGTGAAGGCATTAAGAAAGGACGGAAGGCAGCATGAACCAATACGCACAGCGCCTGCTCGAACTGCAGGGCAGACACAGTCACAAGTTGAAGGAAATTGGCGATCAGTGGCAAACACCGAAGCCTCTGGCCTGGGGCCTGTTCCATCACTTCGCACCGAAGATCGGGCCTGTGGTGCTCGACCTGTTCGCAGACATGAGCAACGCGCTGGTGGGCTGCTTCTACACCGCTGCAGATAACGCTCTGCTGCAAGACTGGGCTGGTGACTCTCGCCGCCAAGGCGGTGCCTGCTTTGCTAACCCGCCCTACTCTCGACCGGAATCCGATGCCGATGGCAACGCCATCACCGGCATGGAGTCGATTCTGGACTACTGCCGGGAACAGCGGGAGCAGGGCGCCAAGATCATGCTGCTGATTAAAGCCGCCACCTCCGATGGTTGGTGGCCCGAAGATGCCGACTGCATTCAGTTCATATCCGGCCGCATCGGGTTTGAAGCTCCAGACTGGTACACGCCTGCGGATCCGGCGAAAGACAAGCCGTCATCCAGTGGGTTCGCCTCTGCTGTCGTGATCTTTGACCGCGACTGGAAGTGGGAGCGCCGCCCCATTGAGCGGCTGAACCGTGATGATCTCATCACCACCGGAGAGATCATTCTCGGCATGATTGATTACCGCGCAGCCCAGCTGGTAAGCAAGCTGCGGGGCACTCTCAGCACTCAAGATACCCCAGCCCCCACCGAAACGGTGGATACCCTGCCGGATGCTAGTCAAGCAACTACCTCTGACCCCGCACCCGTCTGCGTAGTGCGGATCTACCAATCCATATCCGGCGATTGGGCCGCTGAATATCTGCAAAACAATGTCGCGATGGCGTCCATAGGCGGCTGTGATACCGCTGAAGATGCCCTGGCGGCGGCAGATGATCAAGGCTGGGTCTATGACCACATCTCGTGGCCCCATGACATCGGACCGGATGATGAGTCAAGCACCAGTCAAACAAATGCCGAGGCTCAACCAGACGAGGAACTAGAAACGGAAGCAGAGTCGGTCACATGCATCACCTGCGGCCAGCGATACCCAGATGGTAACCAAACAGCAGAGTTCATCGGCTGGCACGGCAAGTGCCCAGACTGCCAGCTGCAGGAACCCCAACCAGAGCCAGAGGCAGAGCCATCTGCTCAGCTCGACATGGTGGATGCCAGTCACGCTGCCGGCAACGACACAGAACCGGCCTCGGTGATGCCTCTTGCCGATTGGTACTGGCAGTACCAGAACGATGGCCCACTGAGCCTTGATGACGGTCAATGGCCTCATTTCGTTGTCGTGCTGACCATCCTCTACGGTGTTCGGGACCAGTACACCTCACGCCAAGTCGCTGTTGCCTGCTCCATTTGCGATGAACAGCTGATGGACGAGTTCACAACCATGTCCGATGAAACCAAAGAGCGGATCCGCCGCTGCAGCATGGCTATAGCCCAAGCGGAGACCGATACCCCAATGTCTGATGAGCAGCGGCAAACCGCAGTCACAGCGCTGCTGGCGAGTGTCGATGACCAGAAGCTCAGTCTCAATGATGCAGCACTGATTGCGCGTAGTGCAGTGCTGGTTGAAGAGGTGGCGGCATCGGAGCCGGAAGATTGCACACCAATGCCGCTCGAAGCATGGCAGGAGAAGATCCAGAACGATGAATCTTTTGGCATTCATGGTCAATGGCAACATTTCGTCGTCGTGCTGACCATTCTCTATGGCGTAAAGGAACAGTACACATTAAGCCAGGTTGCCAAAACGTGCTCCATTTGCGATGCGCGGCAGATGAATGAGTACGAAACCCTCTCAGAAAAAACCAAGAGGATGATCCGGATCTGCTCTGAAGCCATCACGAGAGCAACCAAACTAATGCGTCCCGAGCTCACATCGCATGAGGTTCAAGATTCTGTCTCCATGCTAACGGGAATCGCTCATCTTGATGCTTATGGAAGACCCTATGTGAGGACGCTGGTAACTGATCACGTTGAATGCCTGAGAATCAACAAGGGGAAGGCAGCATGATCACCGCGATTGATTTGTTCGCAGGCCTCGGCGGTTGGTCAACTGGGGCAAGCCTAGCCGGAGTCGATGTACTGTGGGCGGCCAACCACTGGCCGGATGCGGTCGAGTGGCACTCTGCCAACCACCCAAACACCATTCATGCCTGCCAGGATCTGCACCAAGCAGATTGGTCAAAGGTTCCAGCTCATGACCTGCTACTGGCCTCCCCTTGTTGTCAAGGTCACAGCAAGGCGCGGGGCAAGGCCAACGGCAACCCACAGCATGATGCCAGCCGCAGCACCGCATGGGCTGTGGTATCGGCACTGGAGTTTCACCGGCCCGAGTTAGCCATCGTTGAGAACGTTCCGGAATTCCTTGATTGGACGCTCTATCCGGCGTGGGCCTCCGCCATGAATGCGCTCGGCTACCAGCTGGCGCCTCATGTCGTGAACTGCGCGGATCTTGGAGTGCCTCAAGAGCGGGTGCGCATGTTCCTGATCTGCACTCGTAGTCGGGCACCGCTGCACCTGCAGTTGCCGAAGATGGAGCATGTTCCAGCCACATCGTTCATCGACTTAAATGTGGGTCGCTGGTCTCCCATCGAGCGACCCGGGCGAGCAACCGCCACGCTGGAGCGGATCCGCAATGGCCGAGAGCAGTTTGGCGACCGCTTTGTGATGAGCTACTACGGCAACACCAAGTCTGGCCGAAGCCTGCAGCGCCCGATTGGTACCATCACCACTCGGGATCGCTGGGCCATCGTGGACGGTGACTGGATGCGAATGCTAACGGCTGATGAAAACCTAATGGCCATGTCATTCCCTGTCGGCACCAAGCGCCCAGCCAACCATCGACTGACGGTTCATATGGCTGGTAACGCAGTGCCACCTGTCGCAGGCCAACGAATTATCCAAGCGCTACTGGAGGCAGCATGAGCAAAGCAGAGGCATCTGTGAATGCCATGAACCTGAGGATGGCGGTTCGCGGGCGCGACCAGTCATTCATCCAACCGAGTGAAAAAACATTCAACTGGTCAGCCAGTGTCTATAGACGGGCCACCAGCAAACGGAATTGCAAGAAGGCAGGTGCAGCATGAGCAAGCAATATGCCGAACGTGACGCCTCATCTCTTGATGAAGCCGGCGGTTATTACATCCGCCATGTCTCAGCGATGACCAAAGGAGGACTGCACAGCAAGTCTGATATTGCGGCCGAGCTTGGATTCCGTGATATGCGGATTGATCAATTGAATCACCGTATTAATCAATTGCTGACCGAACGTAACGCCACCGGATTGGCAATTGATCATGCCTTGAGTGGTGTTCTGCCTGAGCAGCATGGACTCCTAAGCCGGTTGCAGATGCTATCTCTCGTGGCGGCCCAGCGCGACGAGCTGCTGGATGCGTTATCTGGCCTTGTCGATTTCATCGAGATCGACGATCTAAACATTGATGCGTTGGCACTTAAAATTGCCAAAGATGCCATCGCCAAGACCAAAGGCGGTGCAGTAAACCATTTTCCTGATGCCGCGAAAATGGTGCCTGAGGGGTGGCAGCTGGTCCCGGTGGAGCCCACTCTTGAGATGATTGCTGCTGCCACACGTGACTCCGTTGGCTTTGGCACCAGGGCGGAATACAAAGCCATGCTCGCCTCCGCTCCGAAGCACGAAGGCGGTGCCGCATGACGATCCGACACATTGAGGCGCTGGCCGCCATCGCGTTTGGGCTGGTTGTGGTTATGAGCCTGACGGGAGGTGAGTAATGGACAAGGTGCGTGAAGATTTTGAAGAGTGGTTTAAGCGCGATTACCACCCAGATAAGACAGGTCCGTATATGAAAGATGCATTGCTTTACGCATGGCAAGCCTCACGCGCCGCGCTGTGTGTAAATTTACCAACCAATGAGACAACCTGGCCAGACGGGACTGAATTAGTGGATCGAAAACAGGTTGAAACGTCGATTGATGCGGCTGGGGTGAGTTATTCATGACCATCGACCGGAGACGCCGACTGTTCCACTGGCTGGAGAACCGCAATGGAGTACGACCTCGACAACGCCCTGCTGCAGCTGGCGAAACGGTGCAATGCCGATTGCCTTGATGCTGTAGCCGGGGCAAAGCCAAAATACTACACCGCCCTCACCCTCCCAGTTTTCACGCGCTACACACCCCAGGCTCGCAATATAGGGGCCAGCATCACGGCACTGAAATACCAAGTCGCGGTGCTCAACCGAGTCATCGAGCCGAAATAGACGGTTCATTCCAAGCCTTGCGCCACTCAGTGGTGGATGCTTGAAGCCACCTTACCAGCAAGACAGAAAACATAAGGACACCGACATGCTCTACGCATTTATCGACATCAGCAAGCTCAGTATCGGAAACAAGATCCACGCAGGCATGGTCGCTGGCCTGACCGATGCGGATATCTACTGGGGATTGGATGAGGCTGGACACGACCCATACCAATGCATCCTGAAACCAATCGTTGCTGGGTGCGTGTCTGCCCCGGCGGTCGTTGAGCGGCAGGCTTCCGATCATGGCGCTAGTAATATGGTGTTTATCGATACGGAGAGAGACGCCCTGGCTCTCACTAACTCAGACATGGAATTCTTCAGCGGATCCATCTTGGAATGCCTATCTGGAATTCAAGTCTCTGCTTTTGACTATGAGCTCAAGGCATTTAGCGGCTCCGGAAGCGATGGTTATATAAAGCCCATCACATATGACGATCACTGCAATTTGCAAAACCTAATAAGATCAGCTGCGAAAGCTGTGGATGCCGAGTAATTAAGGATTCAAACCGATGTTTAACTTCGATGAACAGTGGCGCGAGATGGAGCGCCGCGATAAAGACCAAGGTGATAAAAATGGCATCACGCGGCGTTAACAAAGTAATCCTGATCGGCAACCTGGGCCAAGACCCAGAAGTGCGATACACACCGGGCGGCAAAGCGGTGGCCAATATCACCGTGGCTACCTCCGAAACATGGAAAGACCAGCAAGGCCAGCTGCAAGAGCGTACTGAATGGCACCGTTGCACCATGTATGCCCGTCTGGCGGAGATTGCGGGTGAATACCTGAAGAAGGGCTCCAAGGTCTATCTGGAAGGTCGCCTGCAGACTCGCGAATGGCAGGATCAGCAAGGCGTCAAACGCTACACCACAGAAATCATCGTCGGTGAAATGCAGATGCTTGATGGACGGCCAGCCGGCGGGCGTCCACCTGCCCAGTCAAACACCCCTGCAGCACCATCACCAGAGGCGAACGGCCGGACCACCAGCGAACCGCCGCCAATGGACTTCGATGACGATCTGCCGTTCGGCTATATCGGTATCAGCTGCAGAGCTCTGCTGCTTTCAATGTGAGGTGTCTATGGGAACAACAACTCGAATCGTTACACTGGAAATACCAAGAGTTGGTCTGATCCCTAAAAAGACAGTCTGCCGCTTGGCTGCTGTCTCAGACCGAACATTGCTCGAGTGGTCAAAGCCAGGGAAGGATGGGAAGCCCGCAATTTTTCCAGTGAAGCCAGTGATCAGCGGGCGCGGAAAACCCAGCCTCTATTCTGCCGAGCAGATTATCGAGTGGTTCAAGAGCCTGGAACGAGCGCCTATTGAATTGCCGATGGAGCACATCGGTGCAGTGAAACAGCAGAGTGAGAGATAGTAAAACCGACCGGCGAAAGCCGGTTTTTTTTCGCCTGTGATCTGACGGTTACGCTGATCACGGAGCATGAGCGCATACTTAAGCAGTCGCCAATTAGCCACAGACTAGCCACAGAATCGAAAATTAGAGTTTTTTGAGATTTTTGCCGAATTGTTTATATGTTTATTTTCAATATGTTGCAGATGATTTTACTTGCAGAAGTGCGGATTCTACCATTGAACTACACCCGCTTGGTGTGGGCACTACTATATGCGTTTTTTTATCTGAATCAACGCTCAAAGCGGTCGAAGCATCACATTCCGGTGCGTTTGCACAAGCTTTGAACAATGGCAGGTGATTTCAACGCCGATCCGGGAGGTTAGAAAATCCGGCCGCGGATCTGGGCGCCGCCCAAAGTCGTCCGGCAGCCCTTGCGGAGCTGATGGTCGGCCAACCGCAGGAACAAAATAGACCCCGATCCCCCTCCCGCAGATTCTGGCCCTATTGCACTCCCCAAATAGGCTCTTCACCAATTAAACGCCCAACCGGACGATGAACATTTGCCAAGCCTGGAACGTAAAGATAGATTTGCCCTGAATTTTATCTCGGTAGCTGATTCTTGATATGGACAAACTCCGGCAACGCACTCTTCTGACCTGGTTACGTCAGCAACGCCGTCTGGCCAAACCCTGGCTCAGTATCACGGTTCTTCTCGGCGGTTTTTCGGCGGGCCTGCTGATTGGCCAGGCCTGGCTGCTGGCCTCCCTGCTGCATGGTTTTATTCTCGACGGCATGCCCAAGCGCGAACAGGGCATGGCCTTTGTGCTGCTGCTGGGTATCGTGCTGTTACGGTCCCTGCTGGCCATGGCCCGGGAGCAGAGCGCTTTCACCGGAGCGACCCGGGTGCGACGCCAGATCCGTCGCCAACTGCAAGAGGAGATGGCGCGCCGTGGCCCCGCCTATCTGCAACGCCAACCGGCCGGCAGTTGGGCCAGTCTGCTGCAGGAGCAGGTCGAAAACCTCCATGACTTCTATGCCCGCTATCTGCCCCAGACCCAGCTGAGCGGCTTGCAGCCGTTTCTCATCCTGCTGGCGGTGTTCCCCGTCAACTGGACCGCAGGGCTGATACTGCTCGGCACAGCCCCCCTCATCCCGCTGTTTATGATCCTCACAGGTATCGGCGCCGCCGATGCCAATCGCCGCAACTTCGAGGCGCTGCGCCGCCTGTCCGGCCATTTTCTCGATCGCCTGCGTGGCATGGCCACCTTGCGCCTCTATCGCCGCGCCGACGCCGAGCGCGACAGCATAGCCCGCGCCTCGGAAGACTTTCGCGAACGCACCATGGAAGTGTTGCGGATGGCGTTTTTGAGCTCCGCCGTGCTGGAGTTTTTCGCCTCGGTCTCGATTGCCATCCTGGCGGTCTACTTCGGTTTCAGTTATCTGGAGCACCTGAGCTTCGGGGACTACGGCACCAAGGTCACGTTGTTCGTCGGTCTGTTCGTGCTGCTGTTGGCTCCCGATTTCTATATGCCGCTGCGCGAGCTCGGGGCCCACTATCATGCCAAAGCGCAGGCCCTGGGGGCCGCCGATGCCATCGAGCAATTCCTGAATGAACCGGTCACCGCCATCCAGTCCGGTAGCGGCCAGTTGGCTGCCGATGAGCCCCTGACCCTGGTGGCCGAAAATCTGATGGTGTTGAGCCCGGAAGGACAACGCCTGGTCGGCCCCCTCTCCTTTACCCTGCAGGCGGGCCAGCGCACCGTGCTGGTCGGCAAGACTGGCTCGGGGAAAAGCTCTCTGCTCCACGCCTTGCTGGGTTTTCTGCCCTATGAGGGCAGCCTGCGCATCAATGGCCAGGAGCTGCAACAACTGGATTTGGGCCTGTGGCGTCGCGAGATCGCCTGGCTCGGGCAAAATCCCAAGCTGATCCACGGCACCCTGGCCGACAATCTGCGCATGGGCCGCGCGGTGGACGACGCCCAACTGCAGCAGGCGGTGGCACAAGCCGGAGCCAGCGATATTCTCGCCAGCAAGGGGTGGGATTATGGCATCGGGGATGGCTCGGCCGGATTATCGGTCGGTCAGGCGCAGCGGCTGGCGTTAGCCCGGGCGCTGGTCTGCCCGTCGCGGCTGTTGCTGCTGGATGAACCCACCGCCAGTCTGGATCGGCAGAACGAACAGCGCATCCTGGACGCCCTGGCTCCGCTGCAGCAAGGGCGCACCACGCTGATGGTCACCCATAGAGCCGATCAACTGGCCAATGCCGATCAGATCCTGCTGCTGGAACAGGGCCAACTGCGAGCCCACGGCACCGCTGCCGAGCTGAATCAACCGGATAGTCCACTGCAACGCTTGCTGGGACACCAGAACACACCGGCATCAGTCGGCCCATCCACCACCGAAACCGGAGTTGCCGATGCGTGATCTGATCCCATTTCTGCGCCTGTACCGTCGCCACTGGCTACTGCTGAGCTGTGGCCTGGCGCTGACGCTGTTTACCCTGCTGGCCGGGATTGGCCTGCTCTCCCTCTCCGGCTGGTTCCTCTCCGCCGCTGCGGTGGCGGGCCTGAGCCTGGTCGGCCGTCAGAATTTCAACTATCTGTTCCCCGCCGGAGCCGTGCGGTTTCTGTCCATAGTCCGTACCGCCAGCCGCTGGGGCGATCGGGTGGTGACCCACGACGCCACCTTCCGCCTGCTGACCCGGTTGCGCATCCTGTTCTGGGAAAAATTGGCCCCGCTACCCGCCGCCCGTCTGCAAGGGTTCCGCCAGGGGGATCTGCTCAACCGTCTGGTGGCCGATATCGACGCCATGGACCATGTCTACTTGCGTCTGGTCACCCCCTTGATCACCGCCTTGCTGACCCTGCTGGCGATCTTTGTCTTCCTGCAGCGCTTCGATCTGCAACTGGCGCAAACGCTGACCCTGAGCCTGCTGCTGATTGGACTGCTGCTGCCCGCCCTGCTCTATCGTCTCGGCCGCACGCCGGGCCGCCAGCTAGCCCAGAGCCGCGCCAGCTTGCGGATCCGCTACCTGGACTATGTGGAAAATCAGGCCGAGTGGTTACTGTTCGGTGCCGAAGCCGAACAACGGCAGCACCTGGAGTTGGCAGAAAGCCGGATGATTGCCGCCCAACGCCGGATGAACCTGCTCAGCGGCCTCTCCACTGCCCTGCTGACTCTAAGCGCCGGGGTGCTGCTGCTGGTGATCTTGTGGCTCAGTGCCGATGGGGTTGGCGATCGTCACGCCGATCCGCTGATCGCCCTGATGGTGTTTATCACCCTGGCCGCCTTTGAAGCGATCAATCCGCTAGTCGCCGCGTTTCAGCATCTGGCCAGCACGCTCGCCTCGGCTCGCCGCCTCAACGAGGTACTTCAGGAGGCCGAACCCCTGCGGTATGGGTCGGCCACTCTTGATCCCGCTGCGACCAGCCTGGCGCTGAGTCTGCAGCAGGTCCACTTTGGCTATCCAGGGCAGCCCGAGGTGTTATCTGACCTCAGCCTGCAGCTGGCCGCGGGGGAGAAGCTGGCCATCGTCGGCCCCACCGGCTGCGGTAAATCCACCCTGCTGGGCCTCATCACCCGGGAGTGGAGCGCCAGCGCAGGAGCGCTGACACTCAACGGTCGGCCGCTGGCCGAGCTGGATGAGAGCAGTTTGCGGGCCAGCATGGCCGTGGTCAGCCAGCGCGTGCATATCTTCTCCGCCACCCTGGCCGACAATTTGCGCCTGGCCGCCCCTTCCGCCAGCGATGAGGAGTTGGTGGCCATCCTGCAGGCGGTCGGACTGGACGCCCTGCTGCTCGGGGATACACCGCGCAAGGCCTTGCAACTCTGGTTAGGCGATGGCGGCCGTCCCCTCTCCGGTGGCGAGCAACGGCGTCTGGGCCTGGCCCGCGCCCTGCTGCATCGCGGCCCCTTGTTGCTGCTGGATGAACCCACCGAAGGGCTGGATCCAGCCACCGAGCAGGCCATTCTGGCGCTGATCTTCGAACATGCCCGCGACAAGAGCCTGTTGATGATCACCCACCGCCTGACCGGCCTGCAGCAGATGGATCGGGTACTGCGCCTGGAGCAAGGCCAGCTGCAGCCTGTCACGGTGTAAACCATCCCCATCCTGAGGATCCGATAAGGCGCTCCTATCTCCATAGAGCCAACCGTTGGCGGCCCAGATGCCGCCAACGAGCGCCGTGAGTGTGGTGAGGGCGGCCGCAACCGCCTATAATGGCTCCCTCTCAAGCATGTCGACTGGACTCGTGATGAAATTCTCTGCCTTGCTGCTCACCCTGGTACTGGCTGGTTGCAGCACCTACAGCTTCCACACCAATCTGGATAAAGAAAACTTCACCGAATATTTCAAACCCGGCACCGTGACCCTGGTGGAGAAGGAGCAGCTGGATAGTTTGCAATACCAGATCCTGGGGACAGTGGAAGGCAACTCCTGCCAGGAAGATAACACCCAGCCAGTTCCGGTGATCGGCGATGCCCGCACCGATGCCCGGGTGCGTACCGCCGATCTGGGGGGCAATGGGTTGCTGATCTCCAAGTGCATCGAGCTGGAGCAGACGCCGGGCTGTCAGGCCAGCATCACCTGCTACGGCCAGGCGCTGAAAATCGCCGAGCCCAAGTAAGCATGTCCAACACCCTTACCCTGCAGCCGGTCGGCATACTCAGCTCTCCTTATCGAGAGAAATTTGCCGTGCCTCGGCAGCCAGGGCTGGTCAAGAGCGCCCGCGCGCGTCTGGAATTGCTGCCGCCCTGCAACGATCCGCAGACCCTGCGCGGCATCGAGCAATTCAGCCATCTGTGGCTGATCTTCCAGTTTCATGAATGCGCCGAACAGGGCTGGCATCCGACCGTACGACCACCACGTCTGGGTGGCAACGAGCGGGTTGGCGTGTTCGCCAGCCGCAGCCCGTTTCGTCCCAACGGGCTGGGACTCTCGGTGGTCGAGTTGCGCGGCGTCCAGCAGCAAGGCTCCCGTCTGTGGCTGGAGCTCGGCGGCGTCGATCTGGTCGATGGCACCCCCATCCTCGACATCAAGCCCTATGTGCCCTACGCCGACAGCCTGCCCCTGGCCAATGGTGGCTTTGCGCCCGAAGCTCCGACGCTCATGTCCGTGGAGTTCGAGCCCCAGGCCGAGGCCAGCCTGCTCCAGCAGCAGGTGCGCTATCCGCAGCTGCGCAGTTTTATTGCCGAAGTGCTGGCCCAGGATCCACGTCCGGCTTATCGCCAGCAGGCCGATGATGACCGGGAGTATGGTGTGCATCTGTATGAGTTCAATGTGCGCTGGCGCGTGGTTAACGGCATCAATCGGGTCATAGCGCTGGATCCAGCCTGATGCCTGCAGCACACTGATGCCTCGCCACCAACCGGACACCACCATGCGCACTCATCTCCAAACTCCAAGTATTCAGACCACAAGCCACCCGCTTAGCAAGCTGGCATCACTGTTGACGCTGCTGATCCTGTGCGGTTGTACGCCCCCCGCCCAGCCAGAACCGCCCAAGGATGCACCCAAAGAGTCCAACCTGCTGCAAAGCCAAACCGAAGCGTTGGAGAAAGCCAAGCAGGTGGAACAACTGCTGCAGAACGCGGCGAGTGCCCAGCAAGCGGCAATTGATGACCAAGTACGCTGATCCCCAGGTCCTATTGCCACACCCCATAATCGCCACACCCCATAAAAGCGATATCCCAGTTTGGTGTTGCGCTGGAGTCTGATCGAGCGCAGACACGCCGTAAATCCATCCCTGGAGGCTCGATGGCGGCATCCGGTCTGCTTTTCGTCCAGACTCCATCCCTCTTCATTCCCAACCGCTAACTGGAATAGAGTCACAAAAAAGGCCTCTTACGAGGCCTTTTTCAGCATGCTATCCGCTCAGGGCAGCAGATCGGAGCGCTCTTCATCGTCATCAGGCTCCATGGGTTGCCCTTCATCTTCGGGTGACTCCGACATGGCATCCTGATCCGTTGGCGGCGTCGAGGCCACCCCGAACGCCGGGGTATCGCCGCCGGCCAGGGTCACAGTCCCATAGAGAATGCTGTAGCCATGGGGCAGCAACCAGTATCGCACTACTCCTTCATCCTGCTCGAACGCCCCCAGATAGACCAGATCTTCGGCCTGCAAGGCAGAAGGATCATCATCCGACTCCCCCAGCTTCAGGTGCAGATAGTCGAGCAGCTGCTCCTCGGTGGCGCTGGGAAGTCCGGTTTTGCCGCGCCAGTCATCCGCTGGACGCTGTGTCTCGTCCGCCGCCTCACTGTCGATATGATCGAGCACCGCAGGGGCTACTTTCATCTCCGCTAGGCGATGTTGCTGTTGATAGTCGGCCAGCAGACGAATGCTCAGGGTCAGCAGCAACAGCAAACCAGCCCACATGATCCACGCTTTCATCCTATCCTCCGCTCCCTGTCCCTATTACCACGCCATCAGTTCCGGGATCTCCGGGTGGCCACGCTGGGTCAAAAATTGCAGCAAACGCTGGGGGGAGCCATTCAGCAGTCGCTCCTGAGGAAAACCGGTCTTTTCAATCAACTGCTGGGCATAGGAGAAATCGCCCAGGCTATAGGCGACATGGGAATCCGAGCCCAGCACCAGAGTCGCCCCCAGATCCCGCGCCACTTCGACCAGGGTCTGACAATTGGCCTCGCTGCCGCGACGGGAGTGACAAAACGACGAATTGTTGATTTCCAGCGCCACCTGATGGCTGACCGCGGCCGCGACCACCGCCGGAATATCAATCGGATAGGCCGGGTTTCCGGGATGGGTAATGATATCGACGGTGCCACTGCGAATGGCATTGATCATCGCCCGGGTGTGGGTCTCCTGATCGCTCGGCGCAAACACCGGCTCATGAAAACCGGCCAGAACAATATCCAGACCCTCGAGCATGCGCTCCGAGCAGTCGATCTCGCCAAAGACGTTCTTAATATTGGCCTCGATACCGCGCAGTATGCCGACGCCATCGACGATCCGCGGCAACACCCGCAAGTTGATAAAGTGCCAGAAATGCGGCGCATCGGCCATCTCGGGACCATGATCCGTGGTGGCAAACAACCGGATGCCCTTGCGCTTGGCTTCGGCCACATAATCATGGATGGTGCTATAGGCATGGGTACTGGCTACGGTGTGGCTATGAATATCAACTGGATAGTTCATGACGTCTCAAACTCCCATTCGCTCTGACCTTGGTACTGGCGGCAGCATACCATAAAGCACTGCCAACCGATTGAACTCAGCACCATCGCTCAGGAGCAGGCCAGATATCCGCGCTCTGTTCACTGCAGCCAGCTATCCAGGCGGGTCCATTGTTCGGTCTGGGCCTTCTGACGCTTGAACTCGATCTCCCGCCACTCCCGCCGTAACAACCGGCTAAACAGGGGCGTTGCGGGCTCAATCAGGGTAAACAGGGAGAGATCAGTGACCGCAGGCAGAGAGCGCGCCTGTCGGTGTTCATCGATCAGTAACAACCCCAGAGCACCCGCCACAAAATGACCGCCACCCAGCACAGAAATACGTCCTTGTTGGCGCAACTGCAGCACCCGCGGGGAGATATTAATCGAACTCAACCAGACATTCTGCCCCGGGACCCGGCCCGCCTCGATGAGGGCGCGCAATGCCCCGAAGGCCATATGGTCGTTGGCCGTCCAGATATGAGTCACATCAGGGTAGCGCCGGAGCAGCACCTGCATCTGGCCGTAGGCCGTCAGCTCATCCCACTGGCCATACACCTGTTGTAACAAGCGTGCTGGCTTATGCTGCGCCAGCGCCTCCTTCGCCCCGGCATCCCGCGCCATCGAGGCTGGAGTCGACTTGTCACCGGATATCATGATCACCTGGGGCGAGCCCGCCGCCCCCTGCGCCAACAACTTGCTCATGGTTTGTCCGCCAATCCAGTTATTATCCGGCACGACCGCAGGCAGCAGATACTGGGCCCAATGCGGGTCCAGCGCCAACTCGCTACGCTGCTGCGGGGTGATATCGTTCAAGATAAACAGCACGGGGATGGGATAGGCGTGCAACAATTGCAACAGCTTGGGCCCCACCTGTCGCTCATTGGTCAGCACCACGTAATCGGGCAAGGGCGGTCGTTTCAGGCGGGCCGCTAAAAACTCGGCCATGCGAAAGTGTTCCCGCTCGGCGTGGAATACTTCCAAGCGCAGATCCAGATCCTCGGCGGCAGCGGCCATCAGGCCGTCCACATCCCCCCAGAAACTCTCCTGAGCCTTACCTGGATTGAGAAACAGCACTGAACTCGGGTCGGCATGCGCTCTCGACAAGGCCATGACCAATACCAGGCAAACGCCCACGATTCGTATATTTACCCAACACGCAGTCATAGACTGATCTCCAACTCCCGATTGTCTTGAGCATAGCCCGTTGCCAGAGCCCGTAGCCATAGCCCAAAGACATCTCTTTCAACTGGCCCCGGCACCGGCGGCTACCCGGGAGCCAGCCCGATGCCAGAGTGCAGGCTTTTTGTGGCAAACGCATTTTCCCCTTAAGTTCAACCGTACCGCCTGTTAGAATTTCGCCCCACTGAATTTCTCTTCGCCGCACATCCGGCATAAGCCAAGGATCCGATATCCATGCGTACCAGCCAATACCTGCTCTCTACCCTGAAGGAAACCCCCTCCGATGCCGAAGTCATCAGCCACCAGCTGATGCTGCGCGCCGGTATGATCCGCAAACTGGCTTCCGGTCTCTACAACTGGTTGCCGACCGGTCTGCGGGTGCTGAAAAAGGTAGAAAACATCGTTCGCGAAGAGATGAACAATGCCGGTGCCATCGAAGTCTCCATGCCGGTGGTACAACCCGCCGAGCTGTGGGAAGAGTCCGGCCGTTGGGAGCAATATGGCCCCGAGCTGTGCCGCCTGACCGACCGCCACAACCGCCCTTTCGTACTGGGCCCGACCCACGAAGAGGTCATCACCAACCTCGTTCGCTATGAAGTGAACAGCTACAAGCAGTTGCCACTGAATCTGTTCCAGATCCAGACCAAGTTCCGTGACGAAGTACGCCCGCGTTTCGGCGTGATGCGCGGTCGTGAATTCCTGATGAAGGATGCCTACTCCTTCCATATCGACAAGGCCAGTCTGGTCGATACCTACGGCAAGATGCACGCCGCCTACTGCGCTGCCTTCAGCCGCATGGGTCTGGACTTCCGTCCGGTACAGGCCGATACCGGCTCCATCGGCGGTACTGGCTCCCACGAGTTCCAGGTGCTGGCCGACAGCGGTGAAGATTTGATCGCCTTCTCCACCGGCTCTGACTATGCCGCCAACATCGAAATGGCCGAGGCCCTGGCCCCGGCTGGTGAACGCCCGGCCGCCACGGCCGCATTGGCCACAGTCGACACCCCGAACGTCCACACCATCGACGAGGTCGCCGCCTTCTTCCAGGTGGCGCCGAGCCAAATCGCCAAGACCCTGCTGGTGCTGGGCGAAGAAGACGACAAGCAGCAACAGGCGGTCATCGCCCTGGTGCTGCGCGGCGACCACGAGCTCAACGACGTCAAGGCCGAGAAGCTGCCGGGCGTCGCCAAGCCGCTGACCTTCGCCAATGACGAGCAGATCAAGGCCGCCGCCGGTTGTGATGCCGGCTCCATTGGTCCCAAGGGTTTTGCCGGTCGTATCATCGTCGATCGCGCCGCCGCCCATCTGGCCGACTTTATCTGTGGCGCCAACGAAACCGGCAAGCACCTGACTGGCGCCAACTGGGATCGGGACATCAGCGGTTACGAAGTGGCCGATCTGCGCAATGTGATCGAAGGCGACCCAAGCCCTTGTGGCCAAGGCACCCTGCTGCTCAAACGCGGCATCGAAGTCGGCCATATCTTCCAGCTCGGCACCAAGTACTCCGAAGCCATGAAGGCGACTGTGCTGAACGAAGGTGGCAAGTCTACCGTGATGGAGATGGGTTGCTACGGCATCGGCGTCTCCCGCGTGGTGGCCGCCGCCATCGAGCAGAACTATGACGACGCCGGTATCATCTGGCCGGATGCCATTGCGCCGTTCGAAGTCGCCATCATCCCGATGAACATGCACAAGTCCCATCGCGTGGCTGAACTGGCCGAGCGCTTCTACAGCGAACTCAAGGCCGCCGGTGTCGATGTCCTGTTCGATGATCGCAAGGAGCGCCCGGGCGTGATGTTTGCCGATATGGAACTGATCGGTATCCCCTACGCCATCGTCATCGGCGAGCGCGGCATCGACAGCGGCATCGTCGAATATAAAGAGCGCCGTGGCAGCGAGAAACGCGAAGTCGCCATCGATGAAGTCGTATCCATCATCAAGGCCAAATTAAACCGCTAATCCCGGGTTTATTTAGTTAAATAAAAAGGATCCTGCGGGATCCTTTTTTATTGCTGATGATTCATCGATTCTAATCATCAATATTTATTTCCCCGTAGGGGCGATTAGCGAAGCGTAATCGCCCGGAAAGATAGATGTTTATGTATAGAAACATTGATGGATTAAACATGCGAAATTAAATAAAAAATCAAAGATAATTAATCAATTCTTCAAATCCAACACTCAACTGACACAGAACATTGGAATATTTTATCTAAGTTTGAATATTAAAGTGCAATCGACTAGCAGCCTGTTCATTTACATAAAAAACCTTCCCTCCATTCTTTTCTATGCCCGCAGTCGTAAATGCATGAGGATGACCATGTTTATTGTTTAATCCATATGAGATTATGGAGAACATCCCCTCATTAATATTAATATCATCAATGTAATTCCATTTGGAGCCATGATGTGGAATTTGGACTGTTCCAATATAATCCTTGTATTGACTTATACCGTAAGCGCCGCTCATGTACAGAACCTTAAGCGGCAAGCGAATTAATAATACCGTCTAACGTGTTGTTTTGCTTGGATTTTCTCTGCCTACT
>NZ_BAAGVN010000107.1:0-4032 GCF_054780855.1 Pseudaeromonas pectinilytica | reverse complement strand
AACCGGCTCAACCAGATGAAAGAAGAGACCTCCGAGTACAAGAAGCGGATGGCCCAGCAGAAACACAAACTGCTGCTGGATAGCCTGACCCAGGTCTTTAACCGGGCTGCCTTTGATGAACGCTTCGATCTGGAATACAAGCGCTGGCTACGCTATCAGGCACCGTTATGCCTGGCCATCATCGATATCGACCATTTTAAATCCATCAATGATCGCTTCGGGCATCTGGCGGGTGATAAAGCACTGAAGGTCATCGCTCGGGCCATGAGCCGAACTCTGCGGGAGACCGATTTTATCGCCCGTTATGGTGGCGACGAATTTGTGGTGCTACTGCCCGGCATTGATGCCACCAATATACAGATGCCGTTGGATAAACTACGAAATGTGGTCAAGGGCATCCCGTTTCGCTTCAAAGATGACAAGGTTGAAATCACGATTTCCATCGGCACCACCTTGTTCCGCAGTGGCGATTCACCGATTGAAGCCTTCGAGCGCGCAGATAAGGCTCTTTATGAAGCCAAAAACGGCGGTCGCGACCGGATTATTTAGGCTATGTCCCAGTTACGTGTTGCATGGGGCGCCCAAGCGCCTCATGCAAACAACGTTTGATATCTATCTCTCCCTGGTAACGCTCCAACATCCGACGCCAGCCCAGGTAATTCTCTAGGTAGAGTGTCGCCACACCATGAAAGCGACTCATCCATAACTTCAGTCTGCTGTGATATCCGTTTACATGCTGGATATGGTAAGCGCCCACCACTCGCTGCCCTTCCCGGTTATGTACCACCTGGTGGGTCAAGCCATGTCGGCTCGCAAAGCTTGCGTACACTCCAGCTCCATCGCTACAAAGCACAGCATCCTTGTCAACCAGCGGTGCCAAGATCGCCTCCACATGCTTTGCATCGAGCGTTGACAGCTGATAATCCGCGGTGTGTCCTTCTCTGTCTTGCACGACCACAACTGGGATGTAATCAGGCCCGGTGCCCCGGGTTCGTCCCTTCCCTCCGCGCCGTCGGGCTGGCCGTGGAAGTATCCGCTGGCCTTTAAATGATTCCAGAAAGAAGGTCTCGTCCACTTCAACGATCCCCCGCTCATGATTGGCTCGATGCCCAGCCATGGCGCGCAAAAATCGGTGGCGCCATAAGAAGGCAGTGTTTTTACTGACACCTGAGCGTCGGGCCGCCTCTCTGACACTTAGTCCCTCGATGAGTGCTTGGGCATAGTCCTGCCAATGCTGGGATTTGCGCAGGCGAGCCAAAGGAGTTTTGGTCAATGCAGAGCAGGTGCGAAGACATTGCTTACAGCGATAGCGTCGTAAGCCACGACTCCAACCCCATGGAGCAAGCTGCTCGGACTTGGCATGACAGTGAGGACATTCAGGGCAATCCGGTAACAGCGTATTGATTTGCGCATATTGGCTGGGTCGCTGCAATTCTTGCTGGGCACTATTTCTTTGCCGAACAGAGAGTTGTGGAAACAAGGAGAGGAGATGTTGGAAGGCTTGAGTATCCATAATGAGGCCTCTTTTCCGATGACCTAGTTAAATCATAGCCTTCCAACACGTAACTGGGACAGAGCCATTATTTATGCCGACTGAATCATGATGTCCCTCGAGAACGGATTCCGATCTGGAGGGTACTCATCATGCCCGATCAAGATGACACAACGCAGTGACAGGTGGATAAGCCACCGCCCTGAAGCCTCGCATATGCGAGGCTTCTTGTAGGACAGACAATGAAAAATCGCGTGTCATCAGGTGACCCAGCAACCGACAGACATGAATGTGAAAAGCATGCCATTTCAATAACATTTCAAACCTATATCACCCCTGTGGATCGCCGGAGGAACCGTTCTTCCGGCGCCTGATTTTCATGTTCACAGGAGGCTCTATGGCTCATCTCGTCGAATCGATGGCGTATGTCGGTGATACGCCCTGGCATGGTCTGGGCAATCGCCTGAGTGCCCATCAACCGTTGCAGACCTGGCTGGTTGAGGCCGGGATGGATTGGCATATCGCGCAGAGTGATGTGCTGTTTAATGTCGCTCCGGATGGCCTGCATATTCGGCCGCATACAGACGCCAAAGTTCTGTACCGCTCTGATACGCTGGCACCGCTGTCGGTGGTGTCGAACCGCTACAAGGTGGTTCAGCCGGATGAGGTGCTGGGCTTCTACAAGGATTTGGTCAAGGCCGGGGGCTTTGAGCTGGAGACGGCAGGAGTCTTGAAAGGCGGGCGCAAGCTGTGGGCTTTGGCGCGTACCGGCCAAGAGTCGGCATTGCGCGGCGGGGACAAAGTGAAGGCTTATCTGTTGCTGGCTACTAGCTGCGATGGCTCGCTGTGTACCACGGCTCAGTTCACCTCCGTAAGGGTGGTATGCAACAACACGCTGCAGATGGCGACCGGTGATAGCAAGGGTGCCGTCAAGGTGCCGCACTCCACACAGTTTGATGCGGCAGCGGTGAAGAATGCGCTCGGTCTGGGGCTGTCCAGTTGGGACAGCTTTATGCGCTCACTCAAAGACCTGAGTCAGCGACCAGTATCACGCAGTGAAGCCGATGCCTATTTCCGCACCGTACTGGGTGAGCCACTGGCCGATGAGAGTAACCCGTCAGCGCTGGAGCCCTCCCGCACGCTGCAGCAGATTCTGAGTCTGTATCAGGGCACTGGGCTGGGTTCGACGCTCTCGTCCAGTCGCAATACCGCCTGGGGCTTGGTCAATGCCATGACCGAGTTTGTCGACCATCGACGGCGGGCGCGCAATCAGGATTACCGGTTGGATTCCGCCTGGTTCGGGCAAGGCGCTCAGCTTAAGCAACAGGCCATGACCCAGGCACTGGCGTTACTGCAGTAGTCGTTTTCTACCCGCATTTCTACCCACAACTTAAATCTCCCCTTATCACTTCTCGCCCCGGCAGGCTTCGGCTTGTCGGGGCGTTTTGTTTTGGAGTCCGTTATGAAACAACAACGCTATGGCCGGGCTATCCGTCTGGCTTCTACCGTCGGTTTATCCCGCGACGAGTGGCTTGATATCCGCCAGCAAGGCATTGGTTCGTCTGATGCCGCCGTGGCCGTGGGGCGAATTGATGAAGCCCTCAAGCGCTCGGAGGGGCAGATTAAAGAGCCCCTTGAGCATCAAAGCCGTTTCGATGGCCGTGTCGCTGTAGTGAAACCCTCGACCTCTGCGTCCATGATGGATTGTTGGATAGCCTGCTCATCCATCCAGACGGTCAGAGAGCCACGTTGTACCAAGGCCTGATTGTATTGTTTCCAGTTGCTGATCTTGTGCTTGGGCTTGCCCATTTGGTGCTCCCGGTGGTCAGGGCGAGATCGTGAACATTTTATGAACGAGATGATGTCTTTAATGTTCAGTGGATGATGCCTAATTGCACATAATCTTCGTTTGCTATTATTCGAAGGTCAGGGAAATGGCAGTTATGGCTAAATATTGAACACTCATGCGCTCGCCCTGTCCCGGTGGTGAACCTAAGAGATCAGATCACTGAACCGCCGAATAGTTCCCTGATTTGAGCAACAACGCCTGTCAGGTCTTTCACCGTTAAAAAATGGCTGAAAGTATATCTCCACTTCCGTATCGAAATTCTGCGACAGCTCATTTAGAAGAAATAACTCACCCTCAGTCGGCTTCTGCTTGCTTTTCTTGATGACTTCAATGCTTGGGAATATCTTAGCCATACAACCTCAGTTTGACTGAACTACTTTGAGCATAACTTCGTTTTATGCGGTGGCACGTAGTGCCATCCGACATGAAAATTTTGTTATGTGATTATTTCGCGATGACGTATTTTGCTAATTTAACACCTTTATTTAATTCAGTTAAATATGAATTACTGATACCAGATGCATCAATGATCTCTTTCTTTGAGAAATCAGCATTTAATATTTCTTCAGAGTATTTAATACCAAAAAGGTGAATCATCGCTACGGCATCGGCGCTGTTCCCTTTACGTGTTGGGGCAATCTATACTTGCAGTAAGTTCGCTGGACTGAGGTGCCCGCTATGGATACCAACC
>NZ_BAAGVN010000106.1:0-37805 GCF_054780855.1 Pseudaeromonas pectinilytica | reverse complement strand
TTGGTATCCATAGCGGGCACCTCAGTCCAGCGAACTTACTGCAAGTATAGATTGCCCCAACACGTAAAGGGAACAGCGCCGCGCTCGCCGATCTGAATCAAATTGCCGAATATATCGCGGTCAGCAACTTACCCGCCGCTAAAAATTTGGTGGCTGCAATTTTTACTTCGGTTGAACGCCTAGCCGTGCACCCAGAGTCTGGGCGGAAACCACCGGAAATTGAGCATCTGTATTATCGGGAACTGATCCAGAACCCATGCCGTATATTTTACAAATATGAAAATGACAAGGTATTCATCATCTATATCATGCGACAAGAACGAGAACTCAGGCAGTTTGTGTTAAAAGACAGATCAATGGATTAATTCATTTCGATGCCAACTCAATCAATTACCGATAAATTCTAATCCACTCTTATTTTTTGATCCTATGATAGTTAGTCACGTCGAGTCCAGAACTTTATTTTTATTAATTCATATGGGGATTCCGTTTATCTAACTTGCACACATGGACAAATAGCATTGAGGAATACTTAAGGCGCCCGATAAGATGCATATGAAAATGCAGCTATCATGACCACATACAATATAAATAATACTTTTTTAATCAAAAGGACATCCGCAACAAGCTGATCTAATTTGCTATCATTTAATGCCTTTAGATCCCCGTTTTTCATCACCCTCAAAAACCTGCGGCCTGATAAGATGCCATTGTTCCATATGAGATGTGGGCTACCTAGCTCAGTCCATACTTTAACGTGCTCTCTTTTTAAATGATTTTGTACAGAAACAATTTTCGAAAGATAAATCAACGTGAGAACACCTATAACAATAAAACAAAGAGTCGACACCATAAACAAAAACAGGATTAATTTGTACATGAAACATCCATCATTAAATCATAACCGCATTTAATCAATCCGTTACCGAAAAATACAACTACACACAATTAAAATAAATAAACTGTGCAGAGCTCATCTTTCAATAACACAGACCCCTATAGCAGAATTATAGTTATCAACCCTATAAGATATAACCGAGGAAGTGAGTTCACAGTCAAGTAAGACACCATCAGCAGGATCTCCAGATTCTGAATAATTCATTCGGGTATATCTCCAACCATCATACTTTCTCCCCTTGTATTCAAATATTATCTCTTGATCAATGACAGGCTGGTGCGGCAAGGTAATCGAGCTAACTTTTGTCCAATGAGGTATCGTAAAAAATCCATTCTCATCAGTAATAATGACATGCTCATCCCATCGACCAAACCAATGCGAATTAGCATTAAACATCACTTTCACACCGGAAACAGGATTCCCATTAATAGTAACTTTCCCCGTTAGATCGGTAGTTAACCTATATATATTTAATACCGCGCATCCAGCTAATAAAGGCAATATTAAAAAATGCACTAACTTATTCACATCAACGCATCCATTTGAGTCATTATTTAGTATTTAAAAAATATCACGTATATGGAAGTGTTTGCTTGAGCAACCACAACCCAACCGTCACTCGTACCTGCGAAATACTTAAAGCTCTATCATTGTTGCTGGCCGCTCACCGGATCAGGACAGATCACATCGGCACAGGGCACCGCCTGACGAACGGAGCGTTGTAGCCCCTCCGCCCATACTTCACTTTCCGAGCCAACAAACGGGGTGAACAACCACTCCCACACCGAGGTCCGACTCTCCATCCAGATGTCATGAGCGTAGATTTGCGTGTGTCCACCATGGTTGAGGGTGTAGACCAGTCGCACGCTATCCGGGATCGACACCGGAAGCAGCCCTAGTGTCATACCGGACACCAGCAGTGGATTGCCACAGCGCGTGTAGTACAGCAACTTCGCGTCATGAAGGCTGACGTCAGCCTGTGAATCGCGCCGATATAGAGCGGCCTGTTGCAACATCTGCATTGCCTCGGCGTCTGCCGAAGGCTGCACCACCACAGTCTCGGGATAGTGCTGCAGCGGTTGGTCGGCCATCTCATCCACCAGATAGTAATTCGTGGTACAGCCCGCCAGCAGCCCCAGTAGTCCACCCGCCAACCATTGTCGGTACATCATCAGAATGATCCTGTTTTATGCCGTATGTTCATCCTAGCTACCGCCCCTGACTTGCGGCTGTCACAGCGCCGATGCGGGTTGGCTGCGGGCCTGTGGGTGACGACAGGTACCTTGCGCTTTTTGAGTCCTTAGGCTAGCGCAATCGTTTAACCGGTGGAATGGGTTCGTTTGGCAAAGATGAGCTTTATCTGACTTTTATTTATTAAATCCAGCGGATCGATATCTGTTTCAAGCCACAACGCCAGTGTCCGCGCCGTCTGCCGGGCCGAGTGGCGGGTTGAATGGAGCCGGTGCGCGGTCAGGATGACCGTAAGAGGGAGCGTCACGCCAGGGATGGCGTGTGGCTCCCGGCCGGTGAAGGGCAATCCGCAGCTCGGGGCCTTCCCGGCAGTCGGCATACGCCCGGGCCCGGGATTGCCAAGGGGGAGGCCTTTTCCCCCTTGGCCCACCGCCGTTCGCCGGAGGTGAACAGATCGCCAGCGTCTGCAAGGCGGAACCGGGTCAAACCGATAGCGCGAGATTGACGCCCTTCGACAGGCTCAGGACGAACGGTGAATGAGGCTCAGGATTAGCGGTCGATTAGACTCAGGCCGAAGGATAGATGGGTCTCAGGATGAGCGGATGCCTCCGCTCAGGGCAAATGGCGACGGAAGCCGAGGCCGCACACTGCAGCGAGGCAGGCACCGCGCCCCGGTGCCGACAGCGTCGGCAAAAAGCTGGCGCCCCCCGCCCCCTCAAGGCTACAATTCGCCGCCGACCCCATCAGGTGGGGTCCTCCTGACCTGAAATCAGACCTTAAGAGAGACACTATGTTCAGACCCGAGTTGCTTTCTCCAGCGGGAACGCTGAAGAACATGCGCTATGCGTTCGCCTATGGCGCCGATGCCGTCTACGCTGGCCAACCCCGTTACAGCCTGCGGGTGCGTAACAACGAATTTGACCACGACAATCTGCAACTGGGCATCAATGAAGCCCATGCCCTCGGCAAGAAGTTGTATGTGGTGGCCAACATCCAGCCCCATAACTCCAAGCTCAAGACCTTCGTCCGTGATATGAAGCCGGTGATCGACATGGGCCCTGACGCCCTCATCATGTCCGATCCGGGCCTGATTATGATGGTGCGCGAGCACTTCCCGGAGATGCCAGTGCACTTGTCGGTGCAGGCCAACGCGGTGAACTGGGCCACGGTCAAGTTCTGGGAACAGCAGGGGCTGGAGCGGGTCATTCTGTCGCGCGAGCTCTCCCTGGACGAGATCGAAGAGATCCGTCAGCACTGCCCGACCATCCAGTTGGAAGTCTTTGTCCACGGCGCCCTGTGCATGGCCTACTCCGGCCGTTGCCTGCTCTCCGGCTACCTGAACAAGCGCGACCCGAACCAGGGCACCTGCACCAACGCCTGCCGTTGGGAATACAAGGTCCATGAGGGCAAGCTGGATGACGTCGGCCAGATCGTCCATCGCCAGGAGCCAATCCCGGTGCAAGTCGCCCCGACTCTGGGTCTGGGCCAACCCTCGGATCAGCTGGTGCTGATCGAGGAGAAGAATCGCCCGGGTGAGTTCATGACCGCGTTCGAAGATGAACACGGCACCTACATCATGAACTCCAAGGATCTGCGCGCTATCCAGCACGTGGAGCGCCTGACCCAGCTGGGCGTGCATTCGCTCAAAATCGAAGGCCGCACCAAATCCTTCTATTACTGTGCCCGTACCGCGCAAATTTACCGTCAGGCCATCGATGATGCCGTCGCCGGTCGCCCCTTCAATCCGGATCTGTTCAAGACCCTGGAGAATCTGGCGCACCGTGGCTACACCGAAGGCTTCCTGCGCCGTCATGCCCACAACGAATACCAGAACTACGACTACGGTTACTCGGTCTCCGACAGCCAGCAGTTTGTCGGCGAGATCACTGGCCGAAATAGCGAAGGACTGGTAGAGGTCGAGGTGAAGAACAAGTTCATGCTCGGCAACAGCCTGGAGCTGATGACGCCCCAGGGCAATATCAGCTTCCAGCTTGAGCAGCTGCAAAATCGCAAGGGCGAGCAGATCGACGTGGCCCCGGGCAATGGCCATACCGTCTACCTGCCGGTTCCGGCCGAGGTGGATGTGAACTACGGCATCCTGCTGCGCAACTTTGACGGCGGCGAGAGCACCCGTCAGCCCCATGCCCAAGCCGCAGGTTAAGCATGGCGCTGCTGATTACGGCCAAGTGCATCAACTGTGACATGTGTGAGCCTGAGTGTCCGAATCAGGCCATCACCATGGGTGCCAAGGTGTACGAGATTGATCCCAATCTCTGCACCGAGTGTGTCGGTTTTTACGACCATCAGACCTGTGTCAGCGTTTGCCCGATTGACTGCATCATTTGGGACCCTGATCATGTGGAAACCGAAACCCAGTTGCTGGACAAGTTCGTCGCCCTGCATGGCGGTTAATCTCGGGCTAGATCCCCAGCCGCTGTGATGCATCACAGCGGCTGGAGTCGAGGACGAAAAGCAGACCGTGGGTGGCAGGGATGCTACCCTCGAGCCCCCATGGATGGGTTCACGGCGGGTCTGCGCTCGTTCTGACTCCTGACGCCCCTTCGCGGGAGCGAACTTCAATTTTCAGGATGAGCCAGCCGGGCGCTGGCTCTTAGGAGCAGATCATGGAAAAAGTAACGATTTACGGCAAACCCCAGTGTCCCTACTGCGACATGGCGGTCACCCTGTGCGAGCAACGGGGTTTTGACTTCGAGTACATCGATATCCAGGCCCGCGGCATGGGCATTGCCGAGCTGCATGAGATTGTCGGCAAGCCAGTGCGCACAGTGCCGCAGATCTTGGTCGGCACGACCCACATCGGTGGCTATACCGACTTCTACGCCTATGTGAATAATCAGGGCAACTAGCCATCCGTGAGCCGCTGCTGCGCCTGGCGCCTGCAGCGGCTATGCCGTTATCAGGAGATCCCATGCAAAACATCCTCATCGTCTGTACTGGCGCGCCCTACGGGAGCGAGAGCCTGTACAACGCCCTGCGTCTGGCCATTGCACTCAAAGAACAAGAGGAGTGCAGCGTTGACTTGCGTCTGTTCCTGCTCTCCGATGCCGTGACCGTGGCGCTCAATGGCCAGGCCCCCACCGAAGGCTACAACCTGCGGCAGATGCTGGAAATTCTCAGCGCCCAGCATGTCCCGATGCGCCTGTGCAAGACCTGCACCGACAGCCGGGGGATCAGCGGCTTGCCGCTGGTCGAAGGCATCGAGATCGGCACCATGCCGCTGCTGGCGCGCTGGACCGTTGAAGCCGACAAGGTGATCAACTTCTAGTCAGCTCGGCCGCTAGAACATGCGTCGGATCACGAAAGTTGTTTGCCTGTGTCATAAGCGGCGGGTATAATCCCGCCGCGCATTTTCCCCATCCCGTTCTTTAACATCTGGTGAGTCAATTTATGCATCCAATGCTGAACATTGCCGTTCGTGCGGCCCGTAATGCTGGTCAAATCATTGCCAAAAACTTTGGCGATAACGTCAGCGTCCAAACCGCCGAAAAAGCAAAAAACGATCTGGTAACCAATGTGGATCGTGAGGCGGAACAAACCATAGTTCGCACCCTGCTCAAGGCATATCCCGATCATTGCGTGATCGGCGAAGAGTTCGGCATTCAAGGTAAGGAAGATTCCGATTACCAATGGATCATTGACCCGCTGGATGGCACCACCAATTTCGTCAAGGGTATCCCCCACATCGCCGTTTCTATCGCCCTGCGCATCAAGGGCCGTACCGAAGTGGGCGTCGTGTATGATCCTATCCGGGACGAACTGTTCACCTCCAGCCGTGGTAATGGCGCCCAGCTGAATGGCTACCGTATCCGGGTTGGCCAATCTCGCGATCTGGATGGCTGCATCCTGGCTACCTCCTTCCCGCACCGTCATCGCCACCACCTGGATGCCTACAAGAAGATGTTCAACGGCATTTTTGATGCCTGTGCCGACATCCGCCGCGCCGGTACCGCCAGCCTGGATCTGGTCTACGTGGCCGCAGGTCGCGTCGATGGTTACTGGGAGCTGGGCCTCAAGCCGTGGGATCTGGCCGCAGGCGAGCTGATCGCCCGTGAAGCCGGTGCCATCACCACCGACTTTGCCGGTGGCCATAACTTCTACTCCAGCGGCAACATCGTGTGCGGTAACCCGCGCGTGGTGAAGTCCCTGCTGGAAAAGATCCGCGAAGATCTGCCGGAGTCGCTGGCACGCTAATCCGTGCCGCCACGACCCATCGAGAGCCCGTCCTGGTGACGGGCTTTTTTGTTCAGCCCCATGTCACTGTGTTGGCATCGGGCTCTGGGCAGATGAACCGGCCGCGACACCGCCGCAGGACGCCCCCGAGTGTCGCCGAGCCCATCTGTACCTCACTATGTCTATCGCCATCTTGGGCTCGCGCCCGATGTGGCTCAATCGACCAATAGCTGGAGTTGATTTTATCCATGCAGACCCATGACACCACCGCCGACGGCCAGTTACGTCGCACCCTGAAATCCCGCCATCTGTCGATGATCGCCATCGGTGGCTCTATCGGCACCGGCCTGTTTGTCGCCTCCGGCGCAACAGTCGCCCAAGCCGGACCCGGCGGCGCCCTGCTGGCCTATGCCCTGATTGGCCTGATGGTCTATTTCCTGATGACCAGTCTGGGCGAACTCGCTGCCTTTATGCCGGTTTCCGGCTCCTTTGCCACCTATGGCAGCCACTTTGTCGATCCGGCCTTCGGCTTTGCCCAGGGCTGGAACTACTGGTACAACTGGGCCATTACCGTGGCCGTAGAGCTCGCCGCCGCCAGTATCATCATGAAGTTCTGGTTTCCAGATACCCCAGGTTTTCTGTGGAGTGCGCTGTTTCTCGGCATCATCTTCGGCCTGAACTTCTTCTCGGTGAAAGGGTTCGGTGAGGCCGAATTCTGGTGCTCGCTGATCAAAGTCATTACGGTGCTGATTTTTATCGCCATCGGCGTGCTGATGGTGTTTGGCATCATGAACGGCAGCATGCAGCCGGATTTCGCCAACTTCAGCACCGGTGAAGCGCCGTTTGTCGGCGGGATCCCGGCCGTCATCAGCGTGGCGATGATCGCCGGGTTCTCGTTTCAGGGCACCGAGCTCATCGGCGTGGCCGCCGGTGAATCGGCCGAGCCGGGCAAGAACATTCCTCGCGCCATTCGTCAGGTGTTCTGGCGCATCCTGCTGTTTTACGTGTTCGCCATCCTGATCATCGGCATTCTGATCCCCTATACCGATCCTCTGCTGCTGCGCAACGACGTCACCGATGTCGGCGCCAGCCCCTTCACCCTGGTCTTTGAGCGCGCCGGTCTGGCCTTTGCGGCGGCGGTGATGAATGCGGTGATCCTCTCGGCGATCCTGTCGGCGGGTAACTCCGGCATGTATGCCTCGACCCGTATGCTCTACACCATGGCCCGCAGCGGTATGGCGCCCAAATTCTTTGGCAAGCTCTCCCGCAACGGCGTGCCGCGCAACGCCCTGTATGCCACCACCGTCATCGCCATGTCCTGCTTTTTGACCTCGCTGTTTGGCGATCAAACCGTCTACCTGTGGTTGATGAGCGCCTCGGGGATGAGCGGCTTCATTGCCTGGCTCGGCATCGCCGTCAGCCATTACCGCTTCCGTCGAGGCTTTTTGCGCCAGGGCGGCACACTGCAAGAGCTGCCGTATGTCTCTATGTTCTTCCCGTTTGGCCCGTTGCTGGCCTTCGCCTTGTGTCTGCTGATTGCGCTGGGTCAGGGCTATCAGGGCTTTAGCAGTGGCAGCATCGACTGGAACGGGGTCGCCGCCGCTTACCTCGGTATCCCGCTGTTCTTCCTGTTGTGGCTGGGCTATAAGCTCAAGCACAAGACCCGGGTCGTGCGTCTGGAAGAGATGACCTTTCCGCAACGGGATTAACCGCTGTTGCAATCCATAAAAAAACCGAAGCCCAGGCTTCGGTTTTTTTATGCACGCACTACTGGTTTAGCAACGACTGCTTTAGCGACGGCGTGTCCAATACAGACCGAGCAGCACCAGGCTCCAGAGCCCGCCGAGGCTACCACCGCCCGAGGAGCCGGAATCGGTCGAGCTATCACCGCCGGTAGAATCATCGGTATCGTCATCCCCCGAATCATCATTACCGGTAGCAGTCACCGTCAGGGTTGCCAGCCGTGCTTCCGCGCTATAGGGCGCGCTATCGTTCTTGGTCAAACGCCACTCCAGCAGATGAGTACCCGCCGCGACAGTGACCGAAGAGCTCTGCCAACTGCTGCTGGAGGTGGTCGCCTGTTCGACTCCATCCAGAGAATGGGTCAGCACCGAGTTGCTGTTGCCGCTGACCACACTCCATTCGAAGCTGACGGTCGCAGGCCCGGTCACCGTGGTTTGCAGCACCGATACCGAGTTGTTGCCGCCTTTCCCCGCCACGAGCGGCAGTCGGTTATTGACGCTGACGCCATCCTGCCAGGCGCTATCACCACCGCTGTACCACACCAGGGAGCTGCTGGTAATGGCATTGCTGAAGGTCACCACCGGCAGCACGGTCGCGCTGAGTTTATTCTCCATCACGGTGCCGGAGCTGGAGTCGGTCGCGCTCAGCAGCTCGCTGTAGTCACCAGCGGTCTGATTGGCAAAAATCACCGCAACGCTGCACTCGCCACCTGTCGCCACATCCGCACAGCTATGAGTTCCGAGGCTAAAGCCCGAACCGGTATCCAGCAGCAGAGAAGTCAGGGAGGCCGGACTCTCGCCATTGTTCTGCACGGGAATAGAACCGGTGACGGTATAACCCACCGGCACATAGCCCAGCTCGGTATAGGTATCCATGGACAGATGAGATTGATGCTGACTGAGCCAGGCGCTGTAATTGGCCAGGCGGGTGTACACACCCGGGAAATTAGCCAGTCCGCAACCATTGCCCCAACTGACAATCCCCACCTGCACGGCTGTACTGCTGGAAGTGCCCAGGATCAAGGGACCTCCCGAGTCGCCGTAGCAGCTATCCTTGCCACCGCTCATCTCACCGGCGCAGAGCATATTCTCGGTAATGTCGCCACTATAGGCGGCACTGCAACTGGCATCGGAGAGCAGCGGTATCGCGACCTGCTGCAGAACTTCCGGGTAGTTATAAGGAATGGTCTCCCGGGTTGCCCCCCACCCCATCACCGTCAAGGAGCTACCGGCCGCCAAACTGGCCATGGCGCTATAACCAATCGAGGCCAGAGGATCGATAGCGACCGCAGAGCTCAGATGCAGCAGCGCCAGATCCTGATCGTAGCTCTCGCCGTTGTACTCCGGGTGCACCAGAATACGATCCACCGAGGCCGCCGTACCTGCCGTGCCGGTGCTACTCAAATCATAACCACCGACGCGCACCAGCAGATCCGCAGGCGTGGCATCCTCGACACAATGGGCCGCGGTCAATACCCACTGACTGGCAATCAGGCTGCCACCACAAAAGTGGGCATCATAAGGCGTACCGGTCGAGGCTGCATATTCCAGACTCACGATCCAGGGCCAGGCACCCTGGGTGGCGTTGTCGCCGCCAATGATCCGGGTTTCGGCCGCCTGAGCGCTGGTACTTCCGAGTAGGGCCAGCCCTACCCACATCCACTGTTTCATCACGATCAGATCCTTGCTCTCAATCATCAGGAAAAATACCAGACCCGGGAGCGGTCCGGCTCACTCGGGTTACTCTACTCGGAATCGACCGGTAAATTCAGGTAGCCCCTGTGTAAATAATTATAAAAAAACCCGCCAATTGGCGGGTTTTTGTACCAGAACAAGCAGTGCTTATTCCTGGGTTGGTTCAACGGCAGTCTCGGCAGCCGGAGCTTCTACGTCGGCAACGGGTGCAGGTTCGCCCTGTTCATCACGGATCGCTTCCTTGATGGACAGACGGACACGGCCTTGACGATCCACTTCCAGAACCTTGGCACGGACGATATCGCCCAGCTTCAGGTGATCGGACACATCCTTCACGCGCTCATCGGTGATCTGGGAAATGTGCACCAGACCATCCTTACCCGGCAGAATGTTCACGAAGGCACCGAAGTCCGCCAGACGGGCGACCTTACCTTCGTAGATGCGACCCACTTCCACTTCCGCGGTCAGCGCTTCGATACGACGGATCGCTTCCTTGGCGGCTTCGCCATCCACGGCAGCAATCTTGACGGTACCATCATCATCCAGCTCGATGGTGGTGCCGGTTTCTTCGGTCAGAGCACGGATCACGGAGCCGCCCTTACCGATGACGTCCTTGATCTTCTCAGGGTTGATCTTGATGACGTGGATGCGCGGTGCGAAATCGGAGATATCGGCACGCGGAGCAGCAATCGCCTCATCCATCACCTTCAGGATGTGCAAACGAGCATCGCGAGCTTGCTTCAGGGCGATCTGCATGATCTCCTTGGTGATGCCTTCGATCTTGATGTCCATCTGCAGCGCAGTCACGCCTTCGGTGGTACCAGCTACCTTGAAGTCCATGTCGCCCAGGTGATCTTCATCACCCAGAATGTCGGACAGGACGACAAAGCTGTCGCCTTCCTTGACCAGACCCATAGCGATACCGGCGACAGAGGCCTTGATCGGTACGCCAGCATCCATCAGCGCCAGTGAAGAGCCACAGACGGAAGCCATGGAGGAAGAACCGTTCGACTCGGTGATTTCAGAGACGATGCGGACGGTATATGGGAACTGCTCCGGGCTCGGCATAACAGCCAGCACACCGCGCTTGGCCAGACGGCCGTGGCCGATTTCACGACGCTTCGGTGAACCGACCATGCCAGTCTCACCCACGCAATACGGTGGGAAGTTGTAATGCAGCATGAAGCGGTCGGTGCGCTCACCGGCCAGCTCGTCCAGGTTTTGCGCATCACGCTCGGTGCCCAGAGTACAGGCGACCAGCGCTTGAGTTTCACCGCGGGTGAACAGGGAAGAACCGTGGACACGCGGCAGCAGGCCGGTACCCATGGACAGGGCACGGACCATTTGCGGATCACGGCCATCGATACGCGGTTCGCCACGCAGGACGCGGCCACGCACTATGTCGCTTTCCAGGGCATGGAACATCTCGCCGACCAGCTTGGCATCCTGAGTCGCATCTTCTGCAACGATCTGCTCAACCACTTTTTGCTTCAGGGCAGCGATGGCTTCATAACGCACAGCCTTCTCGGTGATGCGGTAGGCTTCGCCCAGCTCGGCAGTGGCCAGAGCGGCAATCTTGTCCTTGAGCACAGTGTTGACAGCCGGAGCTTGCCAATCCCATGCCTTGGTGCCGACTTCAGCGGCGAATTCGTTGATCGCCTGAATGGCGGTCTGCATCTGCTCGTGACCGTAAACGACGGCACCCAGCATGGTTTCTTCAGACAGGATCTTGGCTTCGGATTCCACCATCAGTACAGCGGCTTCGGTACCGGCAACGACCAGGTCCAGATCGCTGTGCTTGGTTTCGCTGTTGGTCGGGTTCAGTACGTACTGGCCATTGATGTAACCGACACGCGCAGCACCGATCGGGCCGTTGAACGGAATACCGGAGATAGCCAGTGCGGCCGAAGCACCCAGAATGGCGATGATGTCGGTCGGAACCTGCGGGTTGGCAGAGACCACGGTGGCAATCACCTGAACTTCATTGAGGAAACCTTCCGGGAACAGCGGGCGGATCGGGCGGTCAATCAGACGGGAGATCAGAGTTTCTGACTCGCTCGGACGGCCTTCACGCTTGAAGAAACCACCGGGGATACGGCCGGCAGCGTAAGTCCGCTCTTGATAGTTGACGGTCAGCGGGAAGAAATCACGACCCGGAGTCGCCTCTTTTTTACCGACGACGGTGACGAACACGGCAGTGTCGTCCATGCTGGCCATGACGGCACCGGTGGCTTGACGCGCCATAACGCCCGTTTCCAGGGTGACGGTGTGTTGACCGTATTGGAAGGTTTTTACAATAGGATTCACGTGAATTTCCTTTATCTGTTTAGGTCGCTAATTTCGCGCATGATTATATCCGATCAGCCACTAAAGGTAAGCAAGAGCAAGCGCTTCTTTTTTGTGACCGCGACCGAGATCCCGCATTGGAGTCACACGACAACATTGAAAGGCCAGGGATCGGCGGGATTGGCAAGCAAAATCGAGAAAACAAAAAGGAGGCCGAGGCCTCCTTCTTTAAAACTGTTCGGTAATCAACACCGTGCAGTTGCTTACGACGTTGCGACGAATTAACGACGCAGACCCAGCTTCTGGATCAGAGCTTGATAACGAGCAGCGTCTTTACGCTTCAGGTAGTCCAGCAACTTACGACGTTGGGAAACCATACGCAGCAGGCCACGGCGACCGTGGTGATCCTTGCTGTGCACTTCGAAGTGACCTTGCAGGTGGTTGATTGAAGCGGTCAACAGAGCCACTTGGACTTCTGGTGAGCCAGTGTCATTGGTACCACGAGCGTTGTCGGCGACGATTTGTGCTTTGATTTCTGCATTTAGTGACATAGTGATTCTCCAGCTTAATGTGATTTCCCGCCGATCACTAATTCAGCGGGAAAATGGGACGCGGTATTCTGTCATAGCCGCCCCCGGGTCGCAAGTTTTGCGTGTCTATTCGTCGTCGCTTTCGTCGCTGCCGATGCGCACCAGGCGACGAGGTGCCACCTTGCCATCGTCATCGATTTCACCGACACCGATAAATTCCCGTTCATCGCCCACCGTCATGCGGACAAAGCCGCTAGCCGGGACCTGAGCCACCTGAACCGCTTGGCCCTGGGTCACATAGCTGGCCACCACCGCCGACATATTGACCTCCGGCAGGCTATCGACTGCGGTATCCATGGGCAGCAGCAAGGGATCCAGCTCTTCCCGCGGCGGACGGCCTTCGGCCTTGCAGCGCTCGAAAATCGCCTGCAACTGCTCGATGGTCAGCATGCGCTCGGCCGGATAGCTCGCCACCTGGCTGCGATGCAGCTGAGTGACATGGGCGCCACAGCCTAACATCTCACCGAGATCATCGATGATGGTGCGGATGTAAGTTCCCTTGGAGCAATGAATATCCAGCACCAGCTTGTCACCGCTAAACTCCAGCACATTCAGCTCGTAGACGGTGATAGGACGCGCCTCGCGTTCAATCTCGATGCCTTCGCGCGCATATTCATACAGCGGTTTGCCCTGATGCTTCAACGCCGAGAACATGGATGGAACCTGCAGGCTACCACCCCGGAAACTCATCAGTGCCTGCTGCAATTGCGGCTCGGTGAAGGTCAGGGGGCGTGTGCTGATGATGGTGCCATCGGCATCGCTGGTATTGGTCCGTTCACCCAGTTTGGCCGTCACTTGATACCGTTTATCGGCATCCAGCAGGAATTGGGAAAACTTGGTCGCCTCGCCCAGACAGATCGGTAACATACCCGTGGCCAAGGGGTCGAGTGCACCCGTGTGGCCCGCCTTGGCGGCATTGTAGATACGCTTGACCTGCTGGAGTGCGTCGTTGGACGTAATGCCGCTGGGCTTGGCCAGCAACAGGATGCCGTGAACGTCACGGCCTTTAAAGCGACGTCGTCGAGACATCTTTAGTCTTTTGCCTCCTCGTTCTGACCTTCAGCGTGCATGCGCTGTTCGTCTTCACGAATCGTGTTACTGACCAGGTTGGAGATCCGCATGCCTTCAACCAATGTTCTATCGTAAGCAAACCGCAATTCTGGCACCACGCGCAACTGCATGGCTTTACCCAGCAGAATACGAATATAGCCCGAGGCTTCCGTCAAGCCCTTCAAGCCGGTTTCAATACGCTCGGCTTCACTCAGTTCTTCATTCTGCCCGGCATAGTTGAGGAACGTCACGAACACCTTGGCATGCTGCAAATCACCGGACACTTCCACATCCGAGACCGTCACCATACCGATACGCGGGTCTTTGACCTCACGTTGTAAAATCATCGCCACTTCGCGTTGCAACTGCTGGGCAACACGGCTGGCACGACTGAATTCTTTTGCCATTCAAGGCTCCTGAACTAAAAAGGGGGCGTAACGCCCCCCTCGTGGAGATTACAGCGTACGCTGGATCTCGACAATTTCGTAAACTTCAATCTGGTCGCCAGTGCGCACGTCATTGTAGTTCTTGACCGCAATACCACACTCGTAACCATTCTTGACTTCGGCAACGTCATCCTTGAAGCGACGCAGGGATTCCAGCTCGCCTTCATAGATGACCACGTTGTCACGCAACACCCGGATCGGGCTGTTACGCTTGACGGTACCTTCGGTGACCATACAACCGGCGACAGCACCAAACTTCGGTGACTTGAAGACATCACGGACTTCAGCCAGACCGATGATCTGTTGCTTGAATTCCGGAGCCAACATACCGCTCATCGCCTGCTTCACTTCGTCAATCAAATCATAGATGACGGAGTAGTAACGCAGGTCAATGCTCTCGGAATCGATGACGCGACGAGCAGATGCATCGGCACGCACGTTGAAGCCGAGGATGATAGCGTTGGAGGCGGCTGCCAGGCTGGCGTCAGTTTCGGTGATACCACCGACCCCGGAGCCGATAATCTTGACCTTGACTTCATCGGTAGACAACTTGAGCAAGGAGTCACAGATAGCTTCGGTCGAACCCTGTACGTCGGCCTTGAGGACCACGTTGAGCTCGGAGACTTCGCCTTCGCCCAAGCTGGAGAACATGTTTTCCAGTTTGGCCTTCTGCTGACGCGCCAGTTTGACGTCACGGAACTTGCCTTGACGATACAGCGCCACTTCACGGGCTTTCTTCTCGTCACGGACGACGGTCGCTTCATCACCGGCAGCAGGCACGCCTGACAGACCGAGGATTTCCACCGGAATGGAAGGACCCGCTTCCTTGACGTCACGACCCAATTCATCACGCATGGCACGAACACGACCGTATTCGAAACCACACAGAACTATGTCGCCCTGACGCAAAGTACCTTCCTGAACCAGGACGGTAGCAACCGGACCACGACCCTTATCCAGACGGGACTCGATCACCACGCCGCTAGCCATGGCATCACGGACCGCACTCAGTTCGAGAACTTCAGATTGCAGCAGGATGGCATTCAGCAGATCGTCGATCCCTTCGCCGGTCTTGGCCGATACCTTAACGAACTGATGCTCACCGCCCAGATCTTCAGCGACAACGCCATAACGGGTCAATTCGGTCATGACACGCATGGGCTCGGCAGTCGGTTTGTCGACCTTGGTCACGGCAACCACCAACGGCACATTACCGGCGGTGGCATGCTGGATGGCTTCAATGGTTTGCGGCATGACGCCATCGTCCGCTGCAACAACCAGTACCACGATATCGGTCGCCTTGGCGCCCCGAGCACGCATGGCGGTAAACGCGGCGTGGCCCGGAGTATCCAGGAAGGTGATCATGCCATTGTCGGTTTCAACATGGTAAGCACCGATATGCTGGGTAATACCACCAGCTTCACCCGCGGCCACTTTGGCCTTACGAATGTAGTCAAGCAGAGAGGTCTTACCATGGTCAACGTGACCCATGATGGTCACAACCGGGGCACGACCTTCCGCCTTGGCGGTGGAGTCACGGTCTTGCATCACGGCTTCTTCCAGCTCGTTTTCACGACGCAGGATAACCTTGTGGCCCATCTCTTCGGCAACCAGTTGCGCGGTTTCCTGATCGATGACCTGATTGATGGTCGCCATGGCACCCATCTTCATCATCACCTTGATGACTTCGACACCCTTGACCGCCATCTTGGCCGCCAATTCGCCAACGGTGACAGTCTCACCGATCACCACATCACGGGTCACAGGTTGCACCGGCTTGTTGAAGCCATGCTGAATAGAGCTCTTGCTACGCTTGCCTTTGCGCTGACGGGAGTTGCGCTCTTCGCGAGCATCGTCCTCACGGCTCTTGGTCTTCTTGACCACACCACGGCGACGATTACGGGCTTCTTCCTCGCGTTCACGCTGCGCTTCGGCTTCTTTGACAAAAGTAGAAGTGGTTGCCGCATCGTCGTCTTGCTCTTCGGCTTTACGACGTGCTGCTTCTTCTTCTGCCCAACGAGCACTATTTTCTTCGGCCAGGCGTTTGGCCTCTTCAGCGATACGAGCAGTCTCTTCCTCAACCTTGCGGAGGACTTCCTGCTCTTGCTGACGTTTCAATGCCTCTGCTTCACGCTTGGCCATCTCTTCTGCCTCTTGGCGAGCCTTTCTCTCGGCGTCAGTTTCATTACTGTGCGCCGCCTTGCGTGCCTTGTCCTTGGCATCCGCGTCAACTTTGGCTTTCGCCTCGGCTTTAGCCTTCGCTTCTGCTTCTGCCTTGGCTTTAGCTTCAGCCAAGACGCTGGCCTCTGCGGCCTTACGAGCGGCTTCAGCTTCGCGCTGAGCTAACTCTTCGGCTGCTTTGAGTTCTTCATCGGCAGCAGAACGACGGACATAGGTACGAGATTTACGTACTTCTACTTGTACGGACTTGTTCTTACCACCTGCACCTTGAACACTCAAGGTACTTTTCGTCTTGCGTTGCAACGTCATACGTTTGGGTTCAGCGTCATCGCTGCCGCCATGTTGCTTCTTCAGATGAGCAAGCAGAGCTTGCTTTTCATCTTCGCTGACCATTTCATCGACAGACTTGCGGATCCCTGCATCAGTAAACTGCTGAAGAAGACGCTCAACCGATGTGTCAATGTCGGTGGCCAGTTGTGTTACGGATACTTCTGACATTCATTACCTCCGCAGCTTTATTCGGCCTGCTCACCGAACCAGCAGATATTGCGAGCAGCCATGATGAGTTGGCCCGCTTTCTCTTCGGTCATACCGTCGATCCCCATCAGATCGTCAATTCCTTGCTCAGCCAGGTCTTCGAGAGTCCCGATCCCGCGAGCCGCCAGCATATAGGCCATTTCACGACCGATACCTTTGAGCCCCAGCAGGTCTTCTGCCGGTTCAACGCCTTCGAAGGACTCTTCTTTGGCCAGAGCGCGAGTACTGAGTGCTTGCTTAGCGCGGCCTCGTAACTCTTCAACTGTACCTTCATCAAAACCATCGATGGAGAGCAGCTCATTCAGAGGTACATAAGCAATTTCTTCGATGGTCGAGAAACCTTCGTCGATCAGCACTTCAGCAAACTCATCATCAATGTCCAGCGCCTGAGTAAACAGGTTCAGGATGCGATCCTTTTCCGCTTGATGCTTGGCTTGCATGTCTTCCACAGTCATGACGTTCAGTTCCCAACCGGTGAGTTGAGAAGCCAGGCGGACGTTTTGACCATTGCGACCGATGGCTTGCGCCAGGTTGCTGGAGATGACCGCGATATCCATGGTGTGGTTATCTTCATCCACGATGATGGAAGCCACGTCGGCCGGCGCCATGGCATTGATCACGTACTGGGCAGGATTATCATCCCACAGCACGATATCGATGCGCTCGCCACCCAATTCACTGGATATAGCCTGAACACGAGCACCGCGCATACCCACGCAAGCTCCAATCGGATCGATACGGCGATCATTGGTCTTGACCGCAATCTTGGCCCGGGAACCCGGATCACGGGCAGCACCCTTGACATCGATCACTTCTTCACCGATTTCAGGTACTTCGATACGGAACAGCTCGATGAGGAAATCAGGGTTGGCCCGGCTGATAAACAGTTGGGAACCGCGAGCCTCTGGACGTACCGCCGCCAGCAAACCACGCACCCGGTCACCCGGACGGAAGGATTCGCGGGGCAGCATATCTTCACGATACAAGACGCCTTCGGCGTTGTTCCCCAGATCCAGAATCACGTTGTCACGATTCTGCTTCTTCACCACCGCGGTAATAATGGAGCCTTCCAGATCCTTGAACTGTTCGACCACTTGCGCACGTTCAGCTTCACGGACCTTTTGCACAATTACTTGTTTGGCGGTCTGAGTGGTAATACGGTCGAAGGTAACTGAGTCGATCTCGTCTTCGATGTACTCACCCAACTGGATTTCCGGCTCTTCGACACGCGCGGCATCGAAGGTAATCTCACGATAGGGATTCTCTAGCTGACCTTGAGCATCAACAACCTGCCAACGGCGATAGGTTATATAGTCACCGGTCTTGCGATCGATGCTGACTCGAACCTCGATATCGCCTTCATATTTTTTCTTCGTTGCAGTTGCCAGTGCCGTTTCCAAAGCCTGGAAGATCTTCTCACGGGGCACGGCTTTTTCGTTAGAAACCGCTTCTACAACTGCCAAAATCTCTTTATTCATCTCCGACAGCCTCGTTAATCAAAGTTCGGAACCAGATTTGCCTGCTGAATATTGGCAAAGGCAACCGTTTCTTCATTACCATCAACGACCAGGACGAGCATTTCGCCCTCGATACGTGTGATAACACCCTTGTATTTACGGCGGTTATTCACCGCCATGCGTAGCGTCAGGCTAACCTGTTCGCCTAAATATTTTTCGTACTGACTGGGCTTAAACAGAAGACGATCCATCCCGGGAGAAGAAACCTCCAGGTTATATTCCGTCGTGATGGGATCTTCAACGTCCAGAATACTGCTGACCTGGTGACTAACCTCGGCACAGTTCTCGACGGTGATGCCATTTTCATGGTCAATAAATACGCGCAGGGTCGAATGCTTGCCAGCACGGACAAATTCAATACCCCAGAGTTCGAAGCCAAGTGACTCGACAGGACTCTCCAACATCTGGATTAGCCGTTGTTCCAACGTAGCCAATGCGACCCTCCAAAAATGAAAAAAGGGCATGAAGCCCAGTACAATGATTCACGCCAAGACCCTGGCGCAAATCGCAAATAACAAAAAGCCCCGATTATTCAAATCGGGGCTTCACAACAGGACCCTGATTGTCGTCTCGCGGCGACCGTCCTTGATGATTCAGTAAGGACGTGACTGAAATTGGTTGCGGGGGCCGGATTTGAACCGACGACCTTCGGGTTATGAGCCCGACGAGCTACCAGGCTGCTCCACCCCGCGTCCGAAATCGTGCGAGATTATAGTCGCTTGCGAATCAGGCTTCAAGCAACGCGACTCACTTCTAAACATTGGTGCCCAGCGCGGGACTTGAACCCGCACGCCCGAAAGCACTACCCCCTCAAGATAGCGTGTCTACCAATTCCACCAGCTGGGCAATAACTCTTCTTTAGTTCGGTACGTCAGCGTCTTTCTGGACCGGCGCTTCGACTACCTTTTCTTTCACCTGCTCAACAGCAGCCGGAGCAGACAGATCGGTCCAGTTCTCGGCAGGCTTGGTACGATTGTGACTCATAGCACCCAACACCAGGCTCAGCACAAAAAACAGAGTTGCCAGAATGCCGGTGGCACGGGTCATGAAGTTACCAGAGCCGGATGAACCGAACACGGTGTTGGATGCGCCGGCGCCGAAAGAAGCACCCATGCTTGCACCCTTACCTTGCTGGACCAACACCAAGCCAATAACAGCCAGAGCGACCAACAGATAAACCACCAATAAAATTTCGTACATAATCACACCTTAAGCTGACTTGCAGATGTATATCGACATCTAGATGTCGGGCTGTGCCAGCAAGGCACCGACCAAGCGCTTGTCTTGACCGCGAGCAATGACGAGGATCACTGCTCTAGAAATCTGGATTGCCCGAAGCAGTGCTTCGACGCATGAGCCCCGTCAGATACAAAAGCCGTCAGCAACGACCTCCTGTTCGGGAGCGGGGCTAATACTATCCAGCTCGATCATCACTGACAAGCAGTTTTTTCCAATTCAGGTTCGTTTGCGCATTTTGTCGGCAAAACAGATACCTAGAATATTTTCCGCTTTATGGAACCAACTTGACGCGATCTGCAATCCGCTGCGCCAGGCTATTCACCAACGCCGCATCCTCCCCTTCCACCATCACCCGGATCAGGGGTTCGGTGCCAGATTTACGCAATAAGACTCGACCTCGACCGGCCAACTCACTCTCGGCTCGGGCCACTTCTGCCAATACATCGGCATCTAGAGTTGGATCCTGGCTGGCAGTAAAGCGAACATTCACCAGCACCTGCGGAAACTTGCGCATTCCCGAGCGTAGAGTTTGTAAGTCACAGCGCTGATGTATCATCGCCTGCAGCACTTGCAACGCTGCGACAATACCATCACCAGTCGTCGCATGATCCAGATGGATGACATGGCCGGAATTTTCTCCGCCCAAGCGCCATCCCCGCTCTTTGAGCATCTCCATCACATAGCGATCGCCCACCTTGGCGCGACAGAAGGGGACATCCAGCTCTTGTAACGCCAATTCCAGGCCCAGGTTCGACATCAGGGTACCGACGACGCCTCCCGAGAGCTTTCCTTGGGCCCGTTGATCACGAGCAATCATATAGATGATTTCATCACCATCGATGAGATAACCGGTTTGATCCACCATCATCACCCGATCGCCATCACCATCAAAGGCAATCCCCAGATCCGCCTGTTCGGCCAGCACCCGAGCCACCAAGGCCTCCGGCTCGGTAGAGCCAACCCCGGCATTGATATTCAAGCCATCAGGCGTGCAACCTATTGCGATGACTTCCGCTCCGAGTTCGCGAAACACAGATGGCGCTATGTGATAGGTAGCCCCGTGTGCGCAATCCAGCACAATCTTCAGGCCATCCAGACTCAACTCTCCGGGGAAGGAGCTCTTGCAGTATTCGATGTAGCGCCCGGGCGCATCATCAATCCGGTTGGCCTTGCCCAGCTTGGCCGACTCGACACAACTCATGGGTTGATCCAGCTCGGCTTCGATTTCGAGCTCCACCTCATCGGGTAACTTGGTGCCATCCTGGGAGAAAAATTTGATGCCGTTGTCGTAATACGGATTATGGGAGGCACTGATCACTACACCCGCTTCGGCGCGAAACGCCCGGGTCAAATAGGCGACTGCAGGGGTCGGCATGGGGCCCAGCAGCACGGCTTTGATCCCGGCAGCCGATAAGCCGGCTTCCAGAGCAGATTCCAGCATGTATCCCGAGATCCGAGTATCTTTGCCGATCAATACCTTGCGGGTACCTTGCTTGGCCAGCACCTTACCAGCCGCCCAACCCAGCTTCATAACAAAATCAGGGGTAATAGGAAACTCGCCGACCAAACCTCGAATGCCGTCGGTACCAAAATACTTTCTACTCATAACTTCATGTTCTCTCGTTGCTGAACTGCGTCGCGTAGGAGAATACCCGCAAGGCATCTACCGTTTCTTTGACATCATGCACGCGGATAATATGCGCACCTTGCGTAAATGCAAAGAGTGCGGCCGCCAGACTGCCCGCCAGTCGTGCATCAACCGGGCGCTGAAGTAGGTTACCAATCATCGATTTGCGCGACAGACCGACCAGCAGTGGCAAACCGAATCCGGCAAACTCACTCATTCGCCCCAGCAGTTCATAATTCTGTTCCAGCGTTTTGCCGAAGCCGAATCCGGGGTCCAGGAGCAGCGCCTCGCGATCTATCCCGGCTGCTACACAAGCCGCAACCCGTTCTTGGAAAAATGTCCGAATATCAACGATCAGCTCGTCATAGTGAGGTGACGCTTGCATGGTCCGCGGCGCACCTTGCATATGCATCAGGCACACAGGCACTTGCGCCTGGGCGGCAATTGCCAAGGCTCCCGGCTCGGCCAGGGCTCGAATATCATTGATCAAATGAGCACCGGCAGCCGTGGTTTCACGCATCACCTCGGGCTTGTAGGTATCCACGGAGATCCAGACATCCAGCTCGGCTGCCAGCCGTTCGACGACAGGCACCACACGAGCCAGCTCCTCATCCAGCCCGACTTCATCCGCCCCCGGACGAGTCGACTCACCGCCGATGTCGATGAGGGTGGCACCCTCTTCAACCATGGATTGTGCACGGCGTAATGCCCTATCCAGCTCCAGGTAACGGGCACCATCCGAAAAGGAGTCCGGCGTGACATTCAGGATCCCCATCACCTGAGGCTGAGCCAGGTCGAGCACTCGCCCTTTACTACGCAATAACATGCAATTTCTCCAAAGAAAAACCCCGAGCCAGGCCCGGGGTCAGAGTATCAAAGAGACATCAGCTTTGAGGATGTTCGTCCTTCTTCGCCTCATCGGACAAAGCAGGTTCAGCCGCGACCACCTCATCTGCTACCGCAGGCTCAGGAGTCACGCCATCGTCCACTGCTGGCTTCTGATCTTTGTCGTAATCAGCAGGGAGGCGCACCTCGCGACGCATCATCAGATCGTCGATCTGTTTGGCATCAATGGTCTCGTACTTCATCAAGGCATCTTTCATGGCATGCAGGATATCCAGATTGTCCATCAGGATATGCTTAGCCCGATCATAGTTGCGATTGATGACGTGCTTGATCTCGGCATCGATAGCCCGCGCCGTGTCATCCGACATATGTTTCGCCTTGGCCATGGAGCGACCGAGGAACACTTCGCCATCTTCTTCGGCATAGAGCATAGGGCCCATTTCTTCCGACATGCCCCATTGAGTCACCATCTTGCGTGCGATATCCGTCGCCCGTTCGATATCATTCGAGGCACCAGTGGTCATTTTCTCCCGACCATAGATGATCTCTTCCGCAATACGGCCACCGTAGAGGCTGGAAACCATAGACTCCAGATATTGCTTGGAATGGCTCCAGCGATCCTGCTCCGGCAGGTACATGGTGACACCCAGTGCTCGACCGCGAGGGATGATAGAAACCTTATACACAGGATCATGATCCGGGACCATACGACCCACGATGGCATGTCCTGCCTCGTGGTAGGCAGTCATCTCTTTCTCGCTTTCGGTCATGACCATGGACTTACGTTCAGCCCCCATCATGATCTTGTCTTTGGCGCGCTCGAACTCGGTCATGCTGACCAGACGCTTGTTGCCTCGAGCCGCAAACAGCGCTGCTTCGTTCACCAGGTTAGCCAAATCCGCACCGGAAAAACCCGGAGTACCCCGTGCAATCACGGATGCATCCACATCATCTCCAAGGGGAACCTTGCGCATATGTACTTTGAGGATCTGCTCCCGACCACGGACATCCGGCAAGCCAACCACGACCTGACGGTCAAAACGGCCTGGACGCAACAACGCCGGGTCCAGGACATCGGGACGGTTCGTGGCGGCGATGACGATGACCGCTTCATGGCCCTCAAAACCATCCATCTCGACCAGCATCTGGTTCAGGGTCTGTTCGCGTTCATCGTGTCCGCCACCCAGCCCCGCTCCCCGCTGCCGACCCACCGCATCGATTTCATCGATGAAGATGATGCAAGGTGCCGATTTCTTGGCTTGCTCGAACATGTCTCGAACCCGTGAGGCACCGACACCGACGAACATTTCCACAAAGTCAGAGCCGGAAATCGAGAAGAACGGCACCTTGGCTTCGCCAGCGATCGCCTTGGCCAGCAAGGTCTTACCGGTACCCGGCTGACCGACCATCAGAATACCCTTAGGAATTTTGCCACCCAACTTCTGGAAGCGGGACGGATCCTTGAGGTAATCCACCAACTCTTTGACTTCTTCCTTGGCTTCATCGCAGCCGGCGACATCCGCAAACGTCGTCTTGATCTGATCCTCGCCCATCAGACGAGCTCGGCTCTTGCCGAAAGACATGGCACCCTTACCGCCACCGCCCTGCATCTGACGCATGAAGAACACCCAAACCCCGATCAGTAACAGCATCGGGAACCAGGAGATGAAGATAGAACCCAGCAAGCTAGGCTCTTCTGGTTTCTCACCCAGAACTTTGACGTTGTACTTCAGAAGATCGTTGATGAGATTGTTATCCGGCATCGGAATGACGGTCAGGAACTTGTCGCCATTACGCTTGATACCATTGATGACCTTGCCATCGATGCGGACTTCCCGGATCTGCTCTTGAGAAACTTCACGGACGAACGTGGTGTAATCCAGTTGTCGACCCGAGCTGTCGCCAGGGCTGAAGCTTTGGAACAGGGACATCAGCACCACGGCGATGACCAGCCAAAGGATCAGATTTTTCGCCATATCACTCAAATCATTAACCTCGCAATTTGATGGCCAGGAGAGTTAGGGTCAGGTTACTACAGTTTAAAACCTGTAGCCACAATGTAGACTTCCCGTGATCGGGCCCGGGATGAATCGGGTTTACGGACCTTCACGACCTTGAATACTTCACGTACTGCTTTCAGATACTCTTCAGAACCCACGCCCTGAAAAACCTTGACCACGAAGCTACCATTCGGAGCCAGAACTTGACGACACATATCCAGCGCCAACTCGATCAGATAAATCGATCTGGGCTGATCCACGGCTGGAGTCCCTGACATATTGGGAGCCATATCGGACAAAACGACGTCGACCTTGGCATCCCCAACCCGCTCCAGCAGAGCCGCCAATACGGACTCCTCACGGAAATCCCCTTGCAAGAAATCAACCCCGGCAATCGGATCCATCGGCAGAATATCACAGGCAATCACTCGCCCCTTGTCACCGACCTGCTCGACGCAAAACTGTGACCAGCCACCCGGTGCCGCACCGAGATCGACGACCGTCATCCCCGGTTTGATCAATTTATCTTTGAGTTGGATCTCATCGATCTTGAATACAGCTCGCGAGCGCAAACCAAGCTTTTGCGCCTTCTGCACGTATTTGTCATCGAAATGTTCTTTTAGCCAGCGCGTGGAGCTGGGTGTACGCTTCTTTTTACTCATGATGAATTACAACTCTAAGCCTAAAGGCTATTAGTATTAGACTGGATATGGGGGTAGAATACGCCCCTTTCAACCCGACCAATGAAGAAATAGCCATGAATCTGACGACCAAACAGAAGCAATACCTCAAGGGTATGGCTCACAGCCTCAAGCCGGTGGTAATGCTGGGCCAGCATGGTCTGACTGAAGGTGTGTTGGCCGAAATCGATGCTGCCCTGGCTCACCATGAGTTGATCAAGGTGAAGGTAGCAGGAGAAGATCGCGAAACCAAACAACTGATTGCTCAGGCCATACTGCGCGAAACCCGCGCCGTAGAAGTGCAAATGATGGGGAACATGCTGTCGCTGTTCCGCCAGGCAGAAGAAAGCAAATTCAATCTGCCACGTAAATAAGCACGACCACTTGTTTTAAAAGGGGGCCTAGGCCCCCTTTTACTTTTTGGATCTGTGGTTAGAGATATTGAACTTCCAGGATCTCGTACTCGACATCCCCGGCTGGCGTCTTGATCAGCGCCACATCATCCACTTCTTTTCCAATCAGACCACGAGCAATCGGCGAATTGACCGAGATCATACCCACTTTAATGTCGGCTTCGTCATCGCCAACGATACGGTAGGTGATCTCTTCTTCGGTATCGCTCTTCAACACAGTGACAGTGGCACCAAACACCACGCGCCCCGTCTGCGGCAACTTGGTCACATCAATGACTTGAGCCTTGGACAGCTTGCCTTCGATGTCCTGGATCCGGCCTTCACAGAAACCCTGTTGTTCACGGGCTGCGTGATATTCCGCATTTTCTTTCAGATCACCGTGCGCTCGCGCCTCGGCAATCGCTTCAATAATCTTCGGACGCAGATCGCTCTTTAGATATTCCAATTCTTCACGCAGCTTTTCTGCACCACGAACCGTCATTGGGGTTTGATTCATACGCTAACCCTATTTCTCAATGGCTTGATCCGAAAAAACAAATGTCTGCCCGACACCAGTCCGGACAGACATTCATTAACCCTTATTCCGCATTCTAATATGAATACGCCAGGAGATCATCCCCTGTGCCTGCACCGACTAGCTGGTCAGGTCGTCAAAAAAACGCTTCACGCCATCAAAGAAGCCCTGAGCCTTCGGCTTGTGCAGCTTGGTTTCAGCCCCGTTGAAGGAGTCCTCCAACTGCTTGAGCAGATCTTTTTGCTCGTCGCTGAGATTGACGGGCGTTTCCACCACCGCCTTGCACAACAGGTCACCCTCGGCACCGGAGCGCAGCGAGCGGACGCCCTTGCCCCGCATGCGGAACATGCATCCGGTTTGTGTCTCGGCCGGGATCTTCAGCATGACGCGGCCTTCGAGTGTCGGTACTTCGACTTCGCCACCCAGTGCGGCCGAGGTGAAACTAATCGGCACTTCGCAATAGAGGTTATTGCCGTCACGCACAAAGATCGGATGTTCTTTGACATGAACCTGTACATACAGATCCCCGGCTGGAGCCCCAGCCTCGCCCGCCTCACCCTCTCCGGCCAGACGGATCCGATCGCCAGTATCCACACCCGCCGGGATCTTCACATTCAGGGTCTTGGTCTTCTGGTAGCGGCCTTCACCATGGCATTTACGGCATGGATCCTTGATGATCTTGCCCTTGCCTCGGCAATGGGGGCAGGCTTGGCTCACAGCAAAGAATCCCTGCCGCATCTGCACCTGACCACTGCCATGACAGGTCGGACAGGTTTGCGGTTGAGAGCCAGCTTTGGCACCAGAGCCATGGCACTCATCGCAGCCAACCAAGGTCGGAACCTTGATCTCCTTGTTGACGCCACGAACCGCCTCTTCTAACGACAGCTCCATGTTGTAGCGCAGATCGGCACCTCGGGTCGCACGCTGTTGCCGGCGACCACCACCAAAAATATCGCCAAACACATCGCCGAAGATATCGCCGAAATCGGCATTCCCCGCGCCGAAACCGCCGCCACCGGCCCCCATGCTGGGGTCAACACCGGCATGCCCATATTTATCATAGGCCGCACGTTTTTGCGGATCGGTCAGGATCTCGTAAGCCTCCTTGACCTCTTTAAATTTCTCTTCCGCCTGCGGATCTTCGCGGTTGCGATCGGGGTGGAACTTCATCGCCAAGCGCTTATATGCCTTCTTGATCTCGCGATCTTCGGCATTGCGCTCCACACCCAGTACTTCATAAAAGTCGCGTTTTGACATGTTCTCTCAAGTCCGTGCTGATGGATACACAGACGGGCGTTGGTTGCCCAACGCCCGTTTCAACTACCGAACAACCCGGCAACTATTACTTTTTGTCGTCTTTAACTTCTTCAAATTCAGCATCGACGACATCATCTTGTGGCTTGGACTGTTGCTGACCGGCATCACCGCCCTGAGCGTGGGCTTGTTGCTGAGCTTGCTGCTGGGCAATCTCCATCAACTTCTGGGTTGCGGTCATCAACTCTTGCTGCTTGGCTTCGATGACGGACTTGTCATCGCCCTTGGCGGCCTCTTCCAGTGCCTTGATGGCATCTTCAATCTTCTGCTTTTCGTCAGTCGGCAGCGCGTCACCGGCTTCGGTGATTTGCTTGCGCGTGGCATGGATCAGAGCATCGGCCTGGTTGCGAGCATGCACCATTTCTTCAAACTTCTTATCTTCGGCGGCGTTGGCTTCTGCTTCACGAACCATACGCTCGATTTCAGCATCAGTCAGACCGGAAGAAGCCTGAATGGTGATCTTCTGTTCCTTGCCGGTGTCCTTGTCTTTGGCGGACACATGCAGGATACCATCCGCATCGATGTCGAAGGTGACTTCGATCTGCGGCAGACCACGCGGTGCCGGACGAATGCCTTCCAGGTTGAACTGGCCCAGAGACTTGTTGTCGCTGGCGCGCTTACGCTCACCCTGCAGCACGTGAATGGTCACCGCAGATTGATTGTCATCGGCCGTCGAGAACACCTGGGACTTCTTGGTTGGAATCGTGGTGTTCTTCTCAATCAGCGCGGTCATGACACTGCCCATGGTCTCGATACCCAGCGACAGCGGCGTCACGTCCAGCAGCAACACATCGTGCTTTTCACCGGCCAGGACGCCACCTTGGATCGCGGCACCCATTGCAACCGCTTCATCCGGATTCACATCCTTACGCGGCTCTTTGCCGAAGAAGTCGGTCACAGCCTTCTGCACCATAGGCATACGAGTCTGACCACCCACCAGAATCACGTCATCGATCTCGGATACGGACAGGCCGGAATCCTTGAGTGCGATGCGGACAGGTTCCAGTGACGCCTTGACCATATCTTCAACCAGCGACTCCAATTTGGAACGAGTCACCTTGATATTCATATGCTTAGGACCAGTCTGGTCAGCCGTGATGTACGGCAGGTTGACGTCGGTCTGTTGGGCAGAAGAGAGTTCAATCTTGGCCTTTTCTGCGGCTTCTTTCAGGCGTTGCAGCGCCAGCATGTCGTTACGCAGATCCATGCCTTGCTCACGCTTGAACTCGTCTACCAGATAGTTGATCAGACGGTTGTCGAAGTCTTCGCCACCCAGATGGGTATTACCGTTGGTCGCCAGCACTTCGAAGGTCGTTTCGCCATCCATTTCATCAATTTCAATGATGGAGATGTCGAAGGTACCACCACCCAAGTCATAGACCGCAACCTTACGTTCACCCTTGATCTTATTGACGCCATAGGCGAACGCAGCGGCAGTCGGCTCGTTGATGATGCGCTTGACTTCCAGACCCGCGATACGGCCGGCATCCTTGGTTGCTTGACGCTGGGCATCGGTGAAATAGGCCGGTACAGTAATGACCGCTTCAGTCACAGGTTCACCCAGGAAATCTTCGGCAGTCTTCTTCATCTTCTTCAGCACTTCAGCTGAAATTTGCGGCGGCGCCATGCGCTTGCCTTTGACTTCAACCCAGGCATCACCATTGTCAGCACGGGTGATGCCATACGGCATGATCTTCAGATCGCGCTGTACTTCTTCGTCTTCAAAGCGACGACCGATCAGACGCTTGATCGCAAACAGAGTGTTCTTGGGGTTGGTGACCGCCTGACGCTTGGCTGGTTGACCAACCAGAATTTCGCCGTCATCCGCATACGCAATAATGGACGGAGTCGTACGATCGCCTTCGGCGTTTTCGATGACACGAGCATGGTCACCATCCAGAATGGCCACGCAAGAGTTGGTCGTACCCAGGTCAATACCAATGATTCTACCCATTTCTAATCTCCGTAAATCTGCAAAAATGCGTTCAACTTGTCTCTTGTGATGCTAAGTGGGGGTGTGAGTACGGAATTTCAATCGCCGCCGCTCACTTTTTTCGTCCCGGACTTCGCCGTTGTCCTAGATATGGGGGTGCCCATCTCCGCCTTCAAGAGCCCGGAGATAAAAAAAACCCACCAAATGGTGGGCTCTTCAAGCACCGAGCCTTGATCAGGCCTGTACATCCACGCTGGGAGCGCGGGCTACCATGACCATCGCCGGACGAATGATACGGCCATTGAGCTCATAGCCTTTTTGCATCACGGCGATCACCGAGTTGGGCGCTACCTGTCCATTTTCGACCATGCTGATCGCCTGATGACGATTGGGATCAAAGGGTTCACCCAGCGGATTGATCGCCTCGACACCAAATTTGGCCACAGTGCTCAGCATGGAGCGCAGGGTCAGATCAACACCTTCTAAGGTCGGCTTCAGCGCCTCATTTTCCCGATCCGATAACTCCAGAGCACGTTCCAGGCTATCGATGACCGGCAACAACTCACCGGAGAATTTCTCGAGCGCAAACTTGTGCGCCTTTTCAACATCCAGCGCCGAGCGACGACGCAGATTTTCCATCTCAGCAGCAATGCGTAACGCGCGGTCTTTTTCTTCCTGCGCGGCGGCTTCGGCTTGCGCCAGCTTCTCCAACAGGGCAGTCAGCTCGTCGCTAGCTGTGGATCCGGTGCCTGCATCGGCTAGCTCTGCATCAAGCAGCGCTTCGGTGTTTTGCTCTGCACTTTGTTCCATCGCTTGTTCCTGGTTACTCATCACGTCTCCAACACATCAGTTTCTTACACTTGCAGCCTATTATGGGGACTAAGCGCGGCCTTTCAAGGTTTGATGCCGTCTTACACCAGACAAGAGTGGACGGAAACTGAAAAAACGAGTCTGATTAGACGCTTGAATGAATCAGGATATACTTCAGCATCCGCTCGCCACGCAGGATCCCACATGCCAGCACAGTTCGACACCATAGCCCTGATCGGCAAACCCAATCACATCGCCACTAATCAGACCCTGCGTTGCTTATACGATTTCCTCACCGCGTATGGCCGTAATGTTCTGGTGGAAAGCCGGGTTGCCGAGCAGTTATCCGTACCAGTTGCACAAGCCCTCGATCTGCAGCATCTGGGCAAGGTAGCTGATTTGGCCATCGTCGTCGGTGGTGACGGTAATATGCTGGGTGCGGCACGGGTTCTGGCGCGCTATAACGTCCCAGTTCTCGGCGTAAACCGGGGCAATCTGGGTTTTTTAACCGATCTCTCCCCTCAGGACTTCGAGGCTCCGTTGCGGGCCGTGCTGGATGGCCACTACCAGACCGAGTCCCGCTTTTTGCTCAACGCCAGCGTCTACCGCTATGGTGAGCTTAAGGCGAGCAGCACGGCCCTCAACGAAGCGGTGCTGCATCCGGGCAAGATTGCCCATATGATCGACTTTGCCGTGCACATTGATGATGTCTTCATGTACAGCCAGCGCGCGGATGGCATCATAGTCGCCACACCCACCGGCTCCACCGCCTATGCGCTTTCGGCTGGCGGCCCTATCCTGACGCCCCAGCTCAATGCCATCGCCCTGGTCCCCATGTTCCCCCATACCCTGAGCTGTCGCCCGATTGTCATTGACGCGGACAGCGAAGTGAAACTGGTGGTCTCGCCCGACAATATCGATGATCAGTTGCAAGTCAGCTGTGACGGCCACATCTCGCTGGATGTCCATCCGGGTGACGAAATCATCATCCGTAAATGCCAGCATACCCTGCAGCTCATACACCCGCTGGGTCACAGCTACTTCAATGTGTTACGCAACAAGCTCGGTTGGGGCAGCAAACTGTTCTGACGACTGACGTTAGACTGCGCTCAAAAAAACACATCGCGTCCACTCATGTCTATTTACTGTATTGATAAACAGTATATACTGTTTATCAATACAGTAATTTGAACAGGTGCTGTCATGCTGACTCAATTAACAATTCAGAATTTTGCCATCGTTAAATTTCTCGAACTGGAGCTTCAAGGCGGCATGACCTGCATCACCGGCGAAACCGGTGCCGGTAAGTCGATCGCCATTGATGCCTTGGGGCTCTGCCTGGGAGAGCGCGCGGAGATCAGCATGATCCGCCCAGGCGCCGAGCGTACTGAACTGACGGCACGTTTCAATCTGGGCAATAATCCTCTCGCCCGAAGCTGGCTGCATGAGCAAGAGCTGCAAGACGAAGAGGAGTGTCTCTTGCGCCGGGTGATCACCGCCGAAGGCCGCTCCCGGGCTTATATCAACGGCACCCCAGTTCCGTTAACCCAGCTCAAGGCCCTCGGCCAGTTGCTCATTAACATCCACGGCCAGCACGCTCACCAACTCCTGCTCAAACCCGAACATCAGCTGACCATCCTGGATGGCTATGCCGGCCATCACGATCTGCTGCACGCCACGCGCCAGCATTATCAGAACTGGCGCCAACTCCAGCATGAACTCAACCGCCTGCAGCAAGATAAAAGCCAGCGGGAATCCCGTCGCCAATTGCTGGAATATCAGGTAGAGGAGCTGGATGAATTTGCCTTGCAGGCCGGTGAATATGAAGCCATTGAGGCGGAACATACTCGTCTGGCCAACAGTGGCGAGATCATCAGTGACTGCCAAGCATGTCTCGATCTGCTCTACGATAATGAAGAGGTGACCGCCGCCAGCCTGCTCAAGAGTGCCGTCTCCCGTTTGGAGGAGCTCTGCAGCCTGGATGAGAAGCTGCAGCCTGTGATGACCATGCTCAATGATGCCCTCATCCAGGTACAGGAGAGCCAGCAGGAGCTGCGCCACTATCTCGATCGCATGGAGCTGGATCCCGAACGCTTTGCCACCCTGGAGTCGCGCCTCACCCGCGCTCTCGAGCTGGCGCGCAAGCACCATGTCAAGCCGCAATTATTGGCCGCGGCCCATACTGAGCTTCGCGCCGAGCTGGATAGTATCAGTCACGACGATGCACGGCTCGATGCTCTGGCGTTAGAGCAACAACAAGCGAGAAACGACTATCAAGAGGCGGCCAGTCGACTCAGTGCCAGCCGCCAGCGTTACGCCGCCGAGCTGGCGCAGCTCATCAGCCTGCGCATCCGCTCCCTCTCCATGCCCGATGGTCAGTTGCAGATCCTGGTCAGCAATCCAACAGCAGCGACTCCTTCCCCGCTCGGCATGGATCATGTCGACTTCCTGGTTTCCACCAACCCGGGCCAACCCCTGCAGCCATTAGCCAAAGTCGCCTCGGGTGGCGAGTTATCCCGTATCAGCCTGGCGATCCAGGTCATCACCGCCGAGCGCGTCGCCACCCCGAGCCTTATTTTTGACGAAGTGGATGTCGGCATCAGCGGACCGACAGCGGCTATTGTCGGCAAATTGCTACGCGAATTGGGCGCCTCGACCCAGGTCCTGGTGGTCACCCATTTACCGCAAGTTGCAGGCCATGGCCACCAGCACTTGTTTGTCAGCAAGCAAAGCGATGGCGCATCCACCGAAACCCGGATGCATGCCCTCTCCCATCAAGGGCGTCTTGATGAACTGGCGCGCCTGCTGGGAGGAGATCAGATCACCAGCAATACCCTCGCCAATGCTCGAGAACTGCTGGTTGCCGCGCCATAACGCTGCTGGGGCAGCAACTAGCCGATGAAGTAAATATGCGTCCGCTCTTCAGACGCACTTTTACTTCGCTGGCGTTCCCCGCTATCATCTGGCCTGCTTATTGAATTGAATGAAGAATTTGCTGATGCGGAACAACAAACTGGTTATTGCAACACTGACCGCCGCTATGCTGCTAAGCACCGGCTGTGTCTACCGAATCGATGTGCCGCAAGGTAACTTCGTAGAGCAAAAGCAGATCGAACAACTGCGTGCTGGCATGAGCCGGGCCCAGGTCGAGTTTGTGCTGGGCAGCCCCATGGTTGAAGATGCCTTCGACAGCAGCACTTGGCACTACGTCTATTATCTGCGCGAAGGCTGGAATGAGCCCAAGCAGAAGAATCTCACCATTCGTTTTATGAACGACAAACTGACCAGCGTCAGTGGTGATTTTCCACCGCCAGCCAGCTTCAACCTGCCGTTATAGCCGTCCGAAGGCTCACCTCTTGCAACGCCAATATCCGATCCTCGATCTGGATATTGGCGATATAAACCACAGCGTCCAACACCCGTTTACCACTGTCAGCAACGCGAGTGCGGCATCAGTGCTTGCGTTGCGGATTGACAACTCCGCCGGTGACCTTATCAGCGCGGCCTTCATCTTTAGCCTTTTCTGCCCGCTTGCGGCGCATCTCCCGTGGGTCGGCCGTCAACGGACGATAGATTTCGATGCGTTCGCCCCCGGACAAGGCGGTCGTTAGCGGAACAATACGGCTGTAAATCCCGACTTTCATCGTCGCCAAATCCAGCTCAGGAAACCGCCGTAGCACACCACTTTGTTCCAGCGCCTGCTCTATGGTTGAACCCGGCGCAACCTTGACCGTCAACAGCACCTGTTTTTCCGGCAAGGCGTAGACCACTTCGATATTCACCAACTCACTCACCGTAAACCTCCTTCGCTCGCTGCGTAAAGGCCTGCACCATAGAGCCAACCAACTCATTGAAAATACGCCCGAATGCCAACTCGACCAGCCGGGAGCTGAATTCAAACTCCAATGCCAGCTCCACTTTACTCGCCTGTTCATCCAGAGACGTAAAACTCCAGACACCGCTCAAGCGTCGGAAGGGGCCATCGACCAAGTTCATCTGGATAGTACGGCCTGCTTGTAACAAATTCCGAGTGGTAAAGGATTTATGGATCCCTGCTTTGGCGACCTCCACTCGGGCCACCATGGAGTCCGCCTGGGATTCCAGAACTTCGCTGGCGACGCAACCAGGCAAAAATTGCGGGTAAGCATGAACATCATTTACCAACTGATACATCTGTTCAGCGCTATACATCACCAACGCACTGCGGTTGATTCGGGCCATACACTCTCCTCGTTCACTCGCCGGCGATTCTAGCATTCGACGCAAAAATCGCACCATATCACGGCTCCAATTGATCGCATGGTTTTACAGCGCCCCATCGCCACGTATAATGCCCGACCTGATGTAGAGGAAAGGTTTAGCCCCATGAGCAAAAACAAAAGTAAAAACGCCGGGTCCTCGACCATAGCGCTGAATAAAAAGGCTCGTCACGAATACTTCATTGAAGATAAGTATGAGGCTGGCCTCGAATTGCAAGGCTGGGAAGTCAAATCACTGCGCGCCGGCAAGGCCAACATCGGTGATGGCTACGTCATCATTCGTGATGGTCAGATCTACCTGTTTGGCGCCAACTTTACGCCCCTGAGCCTGGCCTCTACCCACGTGATCTGCGATCCCACCCGCACCCGTAAACTATTGCTGCAGAAGAGCCAGATCGAACGGCTGATCGGTCTGGTCGAACGCCAGGGTTACACCCTGATCCCGTTGGCGCTGTATTGGAAGAATGCCTGGGTCAAGATCGAGATCGGTCTGGCCAAGGGTAAAAAAGAGCACGACAAGCGCGATGACCTCAAAGAAAGAGAGTGGCAACGGGATAAAGAACGGATGATGAAGAACAAAGGCCGCTAAGCCTTGGAGTTATCAATTCTTTACGGTAAGATGGCGTCAACACATTGGGGCTGATTCTGGATTCGACGGGACACTCGAAACCCAAGGTGCATGCCGAGGTGCGGTAGGCCTCGTTAATAAACCGCAAAAAATAGTCGCAAACGACGAAACCTACGCTTTAGCAGCTTAATACCCTGCTCGAAGCCCTTCTACCCTAGCTTGCCTATGTCCTAGGGGATTGGAAGGTCATCTTTCATAGGATCGCGTGGAAGTCCTGCCTGGGGCGGAAGCGTTAAAACCAATCAGGCTAGTCATTCGGTGGCGTGTCGGTCCGCAGCTGGATGGCGAATGTAAAGACTCGACTAAGCATGTAGTACTGAGGATGTAGGTTTTTCGGACGCGGGTTCAAATCCCGCCAGCTCCACCAAATACCGGTCCGATGAGGACCAAAGCGATACGAAAACCCGCATGGCATAAGGCCTTGCGGGTTTTTTCTTTTCCAGCGTTGTCCAATCCGATACAGTGGAATCCGATGGTTGTAGCTACACTCGTAGCTACACAACCCAACATGTTGCTAAAGACGTGTAGCTACAGGAGTCGGACATGCCCAGAATCACCAAACCGCTTTCGTCTACCGAAGTAAAGAACGCCAAGCCAAAAGAGAAAGAGTACACACTCCGCGACGGCGGTGGTCTCTATCTGCGCATCACGCCAACCGGTAGCCGTATCTGGCTTTTTGACTACTATCGCCCTATCACGAAGAAGCGGACCAACATGGCGTTTGGCCCTTATCCCGAGGTTTCCCTGGCGCAAGCCAGACAGAAACGGGATGAGGCCCGCGCCTTGCTAGCTCAAGGAACGGATCCCCGCGAGTGGGAACAGCAACAAGCAGAACAAGCCAGAGCGGTAACCGAACACACCTTTCGTGCCGTTGCAGAGCGTTGGTTTGAGCTCAAAAAGCCCTCGGTAACCGCTAACTATGCCGACGATCTCATCCGGTCTCTGGAGCTATTTCTGTTCCCGGTTATTGGTGATCTGCCTATCGCCGAGGTGAAAGCACAAACGGCCATCAGGGCCATCGAGCCCATCGCAGCATCCGGAAAGCTGGAAACAGTCCGGCGCTTGACGCAGCGAGTAAATGAAATCATGACGTATGCCGTGAACTCAGGTCTGATTGATGCCAATCCCTGTTCGGGGATCAGTAAAGTTTTCCAAAAACCAGAAAAAAATCACATGCCCACGCTAACGCCCAATCAGTTACCGGAGCTGATGAATAAACTGGCCAAAGCGAGTATCAGCCTGCAAACGCGGTTACTGATCGAATGGAGCCTGCATACTCTCGTCCGACCAAGCGAAGCGGCAGGTGCCACTTGGAGTGAAATTGACCTCGAAAACAAACTTTGGCGGATCCCAGCCGAACGGATGAAGAAGCGGAAGCCGCACAACATTCCTCTTACCGAGCAGAGCTTGGCACTACTGGAATTGTTAAGGCCTATCAGTGGCCATCGTGAATTTCTATTCCCAGGGCAACGCGATCCCATGACTCATACCAACGAGCAAACAGCTAATGCTGCGCTTAAGCGTATGGGGCTAAAAGGAAAGCTGGTCGCTCATGGTCTCCGAGCATTGGGCAGTACAACCCTCAACGAGAAGGGGTTTGATGCGGATGTTATCGAAGCTGCGCTGGCTCACTCAGATAAAGACGAGGTCCGTAGTGCCTACAACCGCACAGATTATCTGGACAGACGCAGAGAGATGATGGAATGGTGGTCTAAACACATTGAACAGGCAGCTAGTGTGGGCTCAGCATTGACGTGGAAGCCGAGTGTTATAGCCAGTTAATCGCTAGGAAGAATACAGAGAAATGCGGGAGTTTATGGCTCCCGCTTGATACTCGCACTCAAATCAAACTTGGCTTGAACCAAAACAACGGTAACCTGCCCCTCTAATCTTGGTTTTCTCCTTGGCCAAATATGTCGCTCGTTGCATAAATTCCGTGTAGGGCAACGCCCTGTTATATACAGACTCTCTTGATAGCCAATAACCACAATTCTCCGGAAACTCAACTAGACCTCGGTAATCCGGATAGTCCAAGCCAGCAGCCCTGCACCAGGCTTGCTGTATCTTCCCCAGGGCGGGAGCATACTTCGTATGATTTTTATCCATTAGGTGCATGACGTTAAAATTCCCGCTTGAAAATGAATTTTTCTGATGACTTATGCAATTTGGCACGCCATTTTTGAGCAAAAATCATCCTAAATCAAAGTATGCTCCCGCCCTGGTATCTTCCCTGCTAATGGTTCTGGAGCAAAGAAATCCCCCAAGCTGTAATAAGCTGCCTTGTTGAGAATAATCACAACGTGATAATGCTGTAGCGCCGACTCGTTCTGCTCTCGCACCCAGACATACCTCAGATTGTTCGGGTGTACCCGAACCCCTCGCATTCGCCGTTGATGCTCATGTGCCTCAAGTTGGCTATCAAGCGATGCAAAAAAACGCTTCATTACCTGCTCATCAGTATTTTGAAAACAAACAGGAGAGTCAGGACAACCTGCCTCCGGATCTGTGAACCGGAGGTCAACTCTGAATGCAAATATGTTGGCACTATCGTCCAATGACTGGCCGATGAGCTCGCTAATCCTTTCCACATACGACTTATTTATATCACCATACAAAAGTGACATTTCGTCAACGAAGTTACCGATCTCAACAGAAGACATTCTGAATCGTTTATTCATATTCACTATTCCAAATATACGGCACCCAAGCGAGAGGATGTGATAACCCCTCACAATGAAGTGATGCATTGTTTAATAAATGTTGATTAACTCACAGTCACGATATAAGTGAATTAATTAATAACATAGATATATACTGAGATGTATATATTACCAATCCTACATTGCCATGGTGAAAAACAACGACCAAACAACCGTAAAAAACACCCAATCAATTAATATTGAACTCCAATATAAACACTCATCAACTCGGAAATTAAATTCCATACCGTTGGAATTTAAAGACAAACATTGTCCCGCACTCTTGACTAACAACGATTCTCCCTTGAACCTGCAACAACGCCAGCGCTTGCTCTAGTCTTTCTTTTCTTCTAACAGCCACTGGACCTAACTGAAGAATGTCATTTTTTTTGATTTTATTAAGCACCCCAAACTTGAAATTCAGCTGCAGCCACCGCCCAGGGCGAACGCATGAGTGTCTAGTTTTTGAGCGATACGGATAATCCGGCAATCAGCACCTTCTCCAAGTGTTCTGTTTTC